>DATKAB010000161.1 GCA_035498555.1 Candidatus Sulfotelmatobacter sp. | reverse complement strand
GCGCCGAACACGAAACCGGCGCGCGTCCAGCGCGCGACGTCGCACGCGAGTCCCGCCTGCATGCCCGAAGCACGGGCGTAGAACACCTCCGCTCTCGACTCGAGCAGCGCGCGCAGATTGCCGGTAAGTCGCGGGTGAAAGAAGCGCAGCACTGGGAGCCCCGCGAACGGCGGATGCGTGGCGATGAACGTGATGCCTTCGCGCTCGACGCGATGGCCCTGGCCGTAGTCGCAGGTGGCGACGACCAGTTCGAACCCGCGCGCCACGAGCCCGCGCGTGAGCGCCGCCTGCTGCACCTCGGCGCCGCCTGCGAACTCGATCGGCCAGTCGCTGAACGACGGCCAGAGATAAGGCGCGAAGAAGCAGATGCGGCCGCGGCCGGTCATGGGCGCTCCGCGCCCGCGGCCGGACCCGCCCATCGCTCGAGCGCGGCCTCGAGCTGCGGGCGGACGCGATCCCAGGAATACGCTTCGACCGTTCGCCGCCCCTCGGCGCCAAGTCGTTCGGCCAGCCCTCGCTCGTGAGCGAGCCGCGCCAGCGCATCTCGGAGGGCGAGTGGATCTCCCGGCGGCACCAGCAACCCGCTCACGCCATCGCGCACCAGATCGCGGACGCCGTCGACCGGCGTCGCCACCACGGCGCGTGAATGGGCGAAGGCTTCGAGCAACACGTTCGGCAGTCCTTCACCGCGCCGCGAAGCCAGCACGACAGAACTCGCTTCCCGATAGAGACGCTCGAGCCTCGAGCGATCCACCGCGCCCTCGAATCGCACGTCGAGCTGGTGGTGCCGCGCTCGCGCCTCGAGCGACGCTCGTTCGGGGCCGTCCCCCGCGATCGTCAGCAGTCCCTGCATGCCGGCCACGGCATCGATCACCACGTCCATGCCCTTGTCGTGGATCAGGCGCCCCACCGCCAGAATGCGCCCGCGCGATTCCGGGGCCGAAGCCGCCGGCAAATCGATGCCGTTCGGCACCACCGCCAGCTTGGCCGCCACCTGCGCCTCGGCGGCGGGCCGGATGCGCCGAACCGCCTCGAGCAGCAGCTCGCGATTGGCCTCGCTCTGCACCAGCACTCCAGTCGCCGCGGTCCATACCGGGAGCGAGATGCTGCGCGTCCTCGGCCGGGACAACCGGTACTCATCCTCACCGCGCACCCACACCACTGCCGGGATGCCCAGCTTCTTCTGCACGCGAACGCCGGCATAGCCGCTGATAAAGGTCTGGAAACAGAGCAGGAGATCCGGGCGTGGCTCCTCGGCCGCCGAGCGCTCGATGGCGCGCAGATCGAGCGCGGTGCGGAGCAGCGGTATCCCCGAGACACCATGGCGAATCACCACGAAGCCGTCGCGCGTTTCCCGGTCGGAATCCGAGGCCGAATTCTTGCGCGTGATCACGCGAATTCGATGACGATCGGAAAGCCGCCTGGCCCACTGCTCGGCCTGGATTTCCGCGCCACCATAGACGCCGGGCGGAAAACGCCCGATCAGGAACCCCAGGTTCATGCGGCGGTCGGGGTCCCCAGGAAACGCGCGTTCGAGGAGCGCGTATCGAGCGGCTGGTCGAGCGCCGCCGCCGGCCGATCGAGGTAGCACTGCGCCCAGAGCTCGAGACAGACGAGCGCCCACACCTGCCGCACTCGGCGCTGATCGCGCATGCCGGGGGACTCCACCACCGCGCGCACCCCGGCGGGATCGAGCCAGCCGCGAGAGCGCGCGCGCGAGTCGTAGAGCACCTCGCGCGCCATGCGCCCGAAGTCGGCGCCAAACCAGTGCTCGAGCGGCACGCCGAAGCCCTGCTTGCCGCGCGCGAGGATCGAGGCCGGGAGCAGGTCGCGCACGCTCTCGCGCAGGATCCACTTGGTCACGCCGCCCCGCAGCTTGTATTCGAACGGGATGCGCGCCACGAATTCCATCACGTGGTGGTCGATCAAGGGCACGCGCGCCTCGAGCGAGTGCTGCATCGAGGTGCGGTCCACCTTCACCAGCACGTCGTCGGTCATGTAGGTGAGCGCGTCGAGATAGGCCAGCGCCGGCAGATCCCCCATCTGGCCTGCGGCGGCGTGATGGATCGCCCGCGCCGCCGCATAGGGGTCGTGCCCGCCAAGCCGCGCGCGCATTCCCGCCGACAGCACGCCTTGCAGTTCACGCGGGGGAAAATAGCTCATCACGTCGAGATGGCGCCCCACCGGGTCGAGCGCCACGCGTTGCAGCTTGCGGCCGAGCGGGTGATCGGGATGCAGCAGCCGCGCGGGGTAGCCCACCAGCCGGCGCAGCCCCTGCGGCACGCGGTCCACGCGCGCGTACTGCTGCGCCCAGCCATAGGTGGTGTAGCCCGCGTAGGCTTCGTCGCCACCATCGCCCGACAGAGCCACCGTGACGTGGCGGCGCGCCATCTCCGACACGTAGAAGGTCGGAATCATCGAAGGATCGGCGAACGGCTCGTCCAGCGCCCACACCAGCCGTGGCAGCAATTCCAGCGCCTGCGGGTGCACCACCTGCTCGTGATGATCGGTGCCGAGATGCTTCGCCACCACCCGGGCGTGCTCGAGTTCGGAGAAATCCTGCTCCTCGAAACCGATGCTGAACGTCTTGACGGGTTTCGAGCTGGCGGCGCTCATCAGTGCCACCACCACGCTCGAATCGATGCCGCCCGAGAGGAACGCGCCGAGCGGCACGTCGGCCACCATCCGCAGGCGCACCGCCTCGGCGAGCAGGTCGCGCAACCGCTCGCGATAGAACTCGAGCGGATGCCCGCGATCGGGCTCGGCGGGAAGGGCCCAGTAGCGTTCGACCTTCACTCCGCTCGCGTCACAGGTGAGGAAGTGCCCGGCCGGCAGCTTCTTCACCGCCCGGAAGATGCTGCGCGGCGCGGGCACGTATTGGAACGTGAGGTAGTCGGCCAGCGCCTGCTCGTCAACTTCCCGCGGCACCGTGGGGTCGAGCATCAGCGCTTTCAGCTCGGAGGCGAAGACCAGGCGCTTGCCGTCGTCGTGGTAGTAGAGCGGCTTGATTCCGAAGCGATCGCGCCCGAGCAGGATCCGGCGCCGCGGCCGGTCGTAGAGCCCGAAGGTGAACATGCCGCGCAGGCGCGGGAAGAGCTTCGTGCCCTGCTCCTCGTAGAGATGGAGCAGCGCCTCGGTGTCGCTCAGACCCCGGAAGCGGTGGCCGCGCGAGGCCAGCTCGGCGCGGATCTCGGGCCAGCCGTAGAGCTCGCCGTTATAGGTCACCCACAGAGAGCCGTCCTCGTTGGGCATCGGCTGATGTCCGCCGGGCGAGAGATCGACGATCGCGAGCCGGCGATGCCCCAGTCCGACCGGTCCCTCGCACCACACGTCCCAGTCATCCGGACCGCGATGCTGCATGCACAGCGCCTGCCGCTCGACCAGCGCGCGATCGGCGGGGGTGTCGGAGCCGTAGTGGAAGACGCCGTTGATGCCGCACATGCTCAGTGCCCCTCGAGGGGAGGTGAGTTCCCGCGCTCGCGGCTGCCGGCGGGCGAGAGCACTTCGAGTGTACCCGTCTCGACGCCGGAAAAGTAATCGTGGTCGAAGAAGTAATCGCTCAGGCGAAGCATGGGATAGATCGGCTGGCGGACCATCCGGATCTGCACGCGATACCAGCCTGGAGCGACATCGCCAGGAATCCTCATTCCGAAGGTGTCTCGCACCACCTGATCGGGCCGCCACAGGTCCACTCCGTAGGCGCCTTCGACCGGCAGATAATCGCGCCGGAAGCGGTAGCGCTCGTGATTGAGCTTCTCGAGCAGCTTGCGGGCGGGCTTCGCGAGCAGCGCGGGTGGCTCGAACCCGCCGGGCAACGGGCGATCGAAGCGCACCGCGACCGCGTAGGAACCCGGCGGCAGCGGCCGAAGGGCGCGCCATTCGGCGACGCCGGTGAGCGAGTCGCCGCGCGACGCGCGCTGCGGCCACAGGCGCAGATCGAGGATCGCCGGCGCCCGGTCATCGTAGCGATGCGCGATCGGGAAGCGACCGGAGACGAATGGCACCACGAACGGCCGGGGGAGCGGCGGACTGCTCAGGGTGTCGAGCGCCTGGGGATGGATTCGATAAATGGTGAACCCGCGAATGTCGGCGAGGCGCTCGAATGCGGCCGGCGCCGAGTCGAATCGCGCTCGCGCGGCTTCCGCCCACTCGACGCTCGGCTCCCAGTAGGCGAAGTGGGGCGTGCTCGAGAAATCCGAATTGATCACGATCATCGTGGCACCCCAGCGCTTGATCACCTGGCGTGTCCGCTCCCAGCTGCCGTACGGGTCGAGCGCGTCGCGCGCATCGAGCAGCCGCGTCAGCGCGGTCGAGTCGCTGGGCGAGCTGTGCTGGTCCACCAGGGTCACCACGTACTGGCGCGTGAGCATCGGAATGCCGTATGAGGTGGCGGGATCCGACAGCACCACTTGTCCGGGCGGCAAGCGGGTGTCCAGCCAGGTCATTGCTTCCCGCCAGCGGAACGGGCTCTCGTCGCGATCCACCTCGATGATCGGCTCCGGGTTCAAGAAGGTCGCGGCGGCATCGCGCGCGGTGGGCGCCAACGACAATCCGAGCGCGGCCAGCGCGACGACCGCGGGCGCCCGATGCGCGCCCGAGCGGATCGCGCGCATCAGCGCCAGCGTCAGCCAGCCGATCAACGGCGCGACCGGCACCATCCAGATCAAGCGCATGAGGAGGTAGCCGAGCTTCGGCGCCAGCAGCGCCACCACCGGCGGATCGAAGATCACCAGCGCGACGGCGATCGACGTCGCGAACGCGTAAAGCGCCGCGGGATCGCGCTTGCCTTCGCGCCACAGCCACCACCACGAGATCGGGAACAGCACCCACAGGATCCCCATCCAGTCCCACAGCACTCCAATCGACACCACCTGGATGCGATCGGTGACGTAGAGCAATCCCTGCGGCTCGGTGTGGATGATGTTCACCGGCGGCCCGGACTGGTGAACGCGCCACAGCAGATAGGGCAGGGAGATGAGGCCGAGGGTGAGCGCCGTCCGCATCACTCTCCACGACGGGCCGCGCACCGAACGTTCGCGGATGGCCAGCGCCACCGCGAGCGCGGTGAACACGAGCGCGAATTGAAGTGCCGCAAACACGTGGCAGGCGATGGCGCCGAGCCCGATGCCAATCGCGGTCCAGCGCGCGGCACGCGAAGGTCGCCCGGCATCGCTCAGAACGGCGATGGCGCAACCCAGCGCCAGCTGGTCGCCGAGAAAGGTGGCGAAGTCGGCCTTGCGAAGCGGGCACCAGTTGATCGCGCCCGCCAGCACGATGAGTTCGAGCCACGCGAACAGTGCGGCGCCGGCGCCCTGCGCGCTCAGCCAGCCGAACCAGGCGGCGTTGAGGATGAAGAGCGGGGCGATCGCGACCGGCAGCTTCCGCCAGCCGTCGGCGGGATCCACATGCGCGAGCGCGCAGATCAGCGCCACCTGCGGATGCCACAGTCCCTTGCGCGGATCGGCGCCGCCCGGGCCGGCGTCGCGGAAGAACGCGTCTCGCGGAAACGCGTCGCCGGAGATCAGCATCCGGCGGATGGTCGCGATGTGATCGGGCGAATCGCTGGAGTAGTAGACAGGCGCGCCCATCCGCCCGGCATGGAAAGCGGCCAGTGCCGCGGCCACGAGCACCAGTCCCAGCGCCGCCCCACGCAGCCGGGCCGGAGTGGGCGGGGTGTCTCGGTTGGCTCGACGCCGTGGCAGCACCCCGACCAGCAGCCAGAGTGCGAGCGTGATTGCCGGGCTCCAGTCGAGCAGCACGGTGAATCGCGCCCCGCTCATGCGGGTCGCGAGAATCAGCAGAGCATTCCAGGCCACTCCCATGCCCAGCGCCCAGACCGGAACGAACGCCCCACTCTCGTTCGGGCGCGCACCGAGTCGGACGAACGCGTAGCCCGGCAAGAGCACCAACGCCGAGAATGCGAGGGTGAGGCGGAGCGATTCGGGGAGCGAGCCGAGTAATCCATGGCGAAGAGCGAGCTGGACGAGCAACAACCCCATCACCAGCAGCGCAGTTCGAACGCGCTTCGAGCGGATCATCGCGGGAGCTCCACCCGCCAGAACGCCATCGCGCCGGCATCGCGGATCAACGCGTAGCGCGGCTCGCGCCTGGCCTCGCCGGTGCGCGCGCCCGCTGAATTCGCTGGCGGCGCGACGGTCTGCCGGGCCAGGTCGCCCGGCGCCCCGGCGCGGCGCTCGACCACCACCACCTCGCGGCCGAGAGCGCGCAGCAGCGAGTCGGTGGTGCTCGAGAGCGGGCCGCGCGTCGCCAGCTCGCGCGAGGCGCGCTTGCGCACCGCGACCTCCGACGGCGCATAACCCCAATCACGCTCCAGACTCGCACCGGGCGCCAGTGCCGAGCGCGCCGCGTAGACCATCGGCTCGCGCGCGCCGCCCTCGTCGGCGACCACGCAGTTCCGCCCCGTGTGGCCGGCGAGCCAGCGCCAGGCCGCCATCACCTCGGGGGCTGGGAAATGCCAGGAGTCGAGGCTCTGTCCGCGCTCGGCGGCGAAGCCCCATGCGCAGAGCGCGGCGGTGGGCAGCACGGCCAGGGCCACGGCGATCGCGATCACGATACGCGCCGGAGGCAGCGCGCGCTCGGCCAGCGCCAGAATCGCCAGCGCCGCCGGCGCCGCTGCGACCAGGAACAGCAGATTGAAGAACTTGGATTGGTTGCTCTCGGGCAGCTTGAGCAGGAGCCCCAAGGCGGCGAGCACGCCCATTGCGATCAACAGATCCGCCGCGATCGGCCGCGCGCGAGAGAAGCGCCACGCGGCCCAGGCGCCGGCGGGAACCAGCAGCGCGCCGCCCAGCACCAGCGAACCCACCGCGCCGCGCGAGAACCCGGGGCCAATCGCCGCGTGCTTGCCGTGAGTGACCGCCAGCAGATAGGGCACCGCCAGCGCCACGCCGGCCAGCAGCGCGAGCGCCGCGCGCAACGCCGCGGCCCGGCGCGGTCCTCCGCGCGCGAGCTCCGCGGCTCCCCACACGCCGGCGACCGCCAGCGCGCTGAACCCCGCCACGGTGTGGGTGAACAGCGTCGCGGCGGCCACCAGCGCGAGCAGCACCGCCGGTCGCGATCCGCGTGTGTCCGCAACCTCGCGCAGCCCGATCAGGAACAGCGCAAATAGAGCGAGGCCCAGTCCGAACGGCGTCAGCACCAGGAACTTGTCTGCAAACGTGGAGAGCGAAGCGTGCAACTGCCCCACCCCGAGCGCGCGCAACGCGGTGTCGGCGCCGGAGGCGATCAGGCGCTGGAGCTCCGCGAGTCCGCGCACTTCCCCACCAGCCGCGCGCGCCACCACCCAGACCCACGCGAACGGCGAATAGCCGAGAATCGCGAGCGCCGCCGCCAGCCACTGCCCGCCGCGAGTGGCGCCGAGCCGGCGGGCAATCGCGCAGACGCCGAGGATCACCGCCATCGCCGCCGCGACGTTGAGCGTGATCAGCGGTGTCCACACCGCGAGGCCTGGCCCCCGCGCCAGCCACAACGCCGCCCACAGATCGGTGCCCCAGAAGTAGAGGAGCCGCAACCCGGCGTAGGATGGATCCTCGACCGGCAGCCCGCGTAGCGCGATCTGCTGCGTGACTCCGGCGTGAAACCAGCCGTCGGAGCGCGGCGGCAGGTAGATATTGGCGGCGAGGAACGCCGCCACGATCGACGCCCACAACAGCGCCGGAGCGATCGCCGTGGGTGCCGCCTCCGCGTGCCAATCCCCCGCACGCATGCCGTCCCCACCACGCGGCGCAAACGCCCGCCACAGTGCGCCGATGAAGAGCGCCGCCGCCACGATTCGCGTCGCGAGCAGGGGGGCCGCTCCCAGGCCCATCAGCAGAGCGCCCGCGCCGCCGGCCAGCGCCGGCGAGAGTGCCAGCGACGCGAGGATCCGCTCGCCGCGATCGCGGAGCGCTCGGATCGAATCCGTCAACAGGCATCCCGGGAGCCAGGCAAGAGTGATCGCCAGCGCCAGGGCCGCGACCGGATTCGGGAGACGGAGCGGCAGCATGACCAGCGCGGCCGCGACCACACCCAGGCTTCGAACGGCGCGTGCGCCGGCGCCGTCTTCGCCGGCACGGTTCATCCGCCCGCCTCCCCCAATGCGGTGAGCCCCCCCATGTCCGGATCGAGGTCGGCGAGATCGATGGCGAGGCCCTGCGCGCCGTGGGCACGAGCGTAGGCGGCGCCGACGGCCAGCGGGTTCGCGCCCCCGGCGGTCAGCTCTTTCGCCACCAGCGGGAAGCGGGCGGCCGCGATCTCGCGGAGGGTGCGCGCCGGATCGGGCTTCATCATGAAGCCCATCGGATTCAGCGGGCCGACCACCAGATCGGGCCGCACGTCCCATTCGCGCAGAGCCCCGAGCAACCAGCCGGGATTGTGCGTCTCGAAGCCGGCCTGGACGCCAAAGCGTGACCGAACGAAGTCGACCACGTGGCTGAAGAATCGCCGGTGGCGCGCGGCCAGCGCCAGGTCGGTGAGCGTGGACGCCATCACCACGCCGTGCAGGTCGCGCGCGCCGAGCGAAGCGATCTCGAGCTCGATCAGCACCGGCGCCATACCCCCGATGTCGTTCTTCAACACTTCGAGCACGTGACCGGCCCCGGTGAGCCCGATTCGCGCGAAGGTGATCGGGCTTGCGCCGCGCAGCCGTTTGAGCGCCGCGCCTGGAAGGCCGAGCTCGGCCGAATCGCGCGCGAACTGCGGCACGTTGGGCACCACCGCCCAGGTGGGGACGCGGCGCGACAGGCCACCCAGGGCTTCGCGCACGGTGGCCGAGGGCGTGAACAGCACGCCGTCCGCGCCGCGGTCGAGCGCCAGGGACAGCGCGGCCGCCAGCGCGGCTCCGTTGTCGTATCGCCGCTTGACCTCGAGCGTGTGCTCGCGCGGATGCCGCGTGATGCCGAGCAGCGCCTCCCCCGAGAGCAGCAGCCGCGGAACGGTGAAGTGGGTCCGGCTCATCGCGGTACCTCCACCGATTCGCCGTCGCGCTCCGCCGACTCGTAGAGTGCGCTCATCACGCGCTGAACATCGGCGCCGAGCTCGACGCTGGCGCGGGCGGCAGGTCCGCCCGCGACCGAAGCGAGGAACTCCGCGTCCTCGAGGTCGTAGAACTCGCCGTTGAGCTCGAACCTCGCTCGTGCCGGGAGCTCGGCGGCGCGCAGCACGCTGCGGCCCACCGGCCGCTCGGCGCGGGCCTCGCGCAGCTCCAGCTCGACGGAGTCGTTGGTCACCTTCATCGTTCCGTTGTCGCCGGTCACTTCGATCGTGGTCGAGGAGATCGGGAAATCGGGCACGCTCCACGACGACGCGAACTCGATCTCGGTTCCGTCCGCGAGCGTCAACGTCGCGTCGAGCTGGTCTTCGACCTCGCCGTACATCTTCTTCCACCGTGCGCGGACGCGGACCGGCTGCCCGAACGCGGCCCGCAACTGCGCCAGCAGGTGCGACGAGAGATTCGCGACCACGCCGCCGCCCGAGCGCCGGGGATCCGCGATCCAACCCTTCTGCGGGCCGAACACCTGCGAGAGGAACATCGAGGAGCGGATCCCGGTGATCCTGCCGATCGCGTTCGCGCGCAGCAGCTCGACGGCGGCCCCGAAGCACGGGAAGAAGAGCTGCGCGTAGCCGCACGCGGTCGCGCGATCCGATCGCTTCGCGGCCGCTTCGATCCGGCGCGCGTCCTCCAGGTTCTGCGCGAGCGGCTTCTCGATGAAGGCGGCGACTCCCGCGCTCAGGCAGGCTTCGGCGATCGGGGCGTGCGAGTCGGGCGGCGTACAGATCCACACCGCGTCGGGGCGGGCCCGTTCCAGCGCCTGCTCGAGCGTGGCGCAGTAGGGCGCCCGGAATCCCATGCCGTAGAGGGTCTTCGCCAGAGCGGGCGAGCGGTCCACGAACGCGACCAGGCTCACCTCGTCCATCGACGAGAGCACCGCGGCGTGCACCATGCCCATCTTGCCGAGCCCGACGATGGCGACGCGCAGCGGGCGCGACGGGCCGTCGCGCAGGATCGAGCCCGCCGCGCTCGCGCGAGCCGGCGGCGGATTGGCGGATTTTCCGAGCAGCCCCTGATCGAGCGAGGTCCACGCCATCCGGAAATCACGCCGCGCCCGCTCCCGCTCCACGCGCGCCGGCGAGATCATGCCGAGCACGTTGTCCACGGTGATGGGCGGACGCTTGAGGACCAAACCGAGCACGCGCGCCATCGCGAGCGCGATCTCGCCGGGAACGTGAAGGTAGGGCCGCTTCACTCCAAGGCCCGTCGAGAGCCGGTCGAGGAACTGGTTGAAGGTGACGCGATCCGGCCCGAGCAGGTCGTAGGTGTTTCCCAGCAAATGTTGGTCGCGCAACGCGCACAGGATCGCGGCGCAAACGTCGTCGACGTGGATCGGGTCGAGTTCGACCGTGCCGTCTCCCATCACCGGAATGATCGGCAGGCCGATCAGGTAGGCGGTCAGGTTCGCGACCAGGCCCTCGCGGCCGCCATAGACCAGTGAAGGGCGCAACGTGCAGAACGGAATCCCCGAAGCCGCCACACGCGCTTCGGCCAGACGCTTGGTCCGCCCGTAGGGACCCATGCGTTCGCGCGTCGCCGAAATCGTGGACGCGAAGACGAAACGGCCGACTCCTGCCAGCCGCGAGGCCTCGAGCAGATGCTCGGTGCCCACCACGTTCACGTCGTACGCCGCGCGTTCGGTGATGGCGCCGGTCGCGACCGCGAGGTGAACTACCGCGTCGCAGCCGGCGAGCGCGCGCGTCAGCCCGTCGCGATCGTCGAGACGCACCTCGATCACCGTCACGCGCTCGGGGTCGAGCTCGGGCGCCGGACGACGCACGGCCGCCACCACCTCGTGGCCGGCCCCGAGCAGATGGTCGAGCAGACGGCGACCGATGAAACCGGTCGCTCCGGTCACCAGGACTTTCACTTTCCGGCCCCTCCGGGGTCGCGGCGCAAGAGCGAGGCAAAGGGCAGATTGAACTCCGACAACACCTGTCGCAGCCCGATCTCGCGCAGCAGAGGCCGCACCGCCAGGGCATAGCTGATCGCGAATGCCGACCACTCGAGCCCGACGCGAATCAGCCGGACCGCCT
This sequence comes from Candidatus Sulfotelmatobacter sp., assembly GCA_035498555.1. Classification (NCBI taxonomy): domain Bacteria; kingdom Pseudomonadati; phylum Acidobacteriota; class Terriglobia; order Terriglobales; family Candidatus Korobacteraceae; genus Candidatus Sulfotelmatobacter; species Candidatus Sulfotelmatobacter sp. The sequence continues at coordinate 58,263 of DATKAB010000161.1, read as the reverse complement.
CGTCGGTGGTGTTGCGCCAGGGCAGCAGCCGATCGAGCCCGACGGCGATCCCGATCGCCGCGAGCAACGCCCACGCGCACCCGAACAGGCGTCGGAGCGTGCCGAGCCAGCCGGCACCCAGCGCGGCCAGGGCCAGCGCCAGCACCACCATGCCGCTCGCCACGTAGGTGGCGAGCGTCGCCCAGGCGACTCCGCTGATCCCGTAGCCGCGCCGCAGCACCTCGAGATCGGCGAAGCCGCAGGCGGCCGTGAACAGCACGGCGATGGGAATCAGCCACACTTGGCGGCCGAGGGTCATCAGCACGATCGAGGCGAGATTCGAAAGCGTCAGCGCCGCCGCGCCGAAGCACAGCACCCGGACCGCGGTGGCGCCGGCGATGTAGTTGGGCAGCACCGCACCGATCAGATCGCGCGCGGCCAGAAATGCCAGCCCACCGAGAGCCGGCGTCAGCGTGCTCAGCACGGTGAGCGCGACGATGACGTGGTCGCGGATCGCCTCGGGCTGGTCCCCGCCCGCCCGGTAGCCCTGGAGCAAGCGGGGGTAGAGCACGTAGGTGGCCGAGTCGGGCACGTACATGAGCAGCGTCAGCGCGGTCACCGCCAGGCTGTAGTAACCCAGCTCGCGCGTGCCGAGAAAGCGAAGAATGATGAGCCGATCGAGGCTGCGCATCACCAGCGCCGAGCCGAGAAAGAAGAACAGCGGGAAGCCCACGCGCAGGAGGTCGCCGTTTTCGGAGCCGATCAGTGGCCGGAGCGGCGCGAGTTTCCGAGCGTCCCACCGGGTCCAGGCGAACGACACCAGCGTTCCCAGCAGCCAGCCCCACAGCAGGCCCCAGGCTCCCTGCCATGGAATCAGGGCGAGGCCGAGTACCGCGCCCACCATGCCCTGGACGAAGAACCATCGGCTCACCGCGCCGATGTTGCCGTGCGAGCGGAGCAACGTCGTGTGGTAATTGGCCCAATTGATGAGGAGCACGACGGCCATCGCCACCAGCATGCCGGCCCCCGCCCAGAAGGACATGATCCTGCCGTTCGAGCGCGAGAGGTAGACGATGCCCGTCGCGCAGAACAACCCGGTAAGAAGGAGGATATTGGTGAAGCCGGCGCGCTTGATTCGGGCAAGACGCACCGGATCGCCGTCCACGATCGCGCGCGGCACGCGCTGATCGAGGCCCTGCTGAGTTCCGAGCGGGGCAAGAGTGCCGTAGTCCATCATCAGCTGGAGGGCATTCCACGCGCCATAGGCCTGAGGCCCCAGCCAGCGCGCGGCCAGCACCGTGCGCACGATCATCGCGGCGCGGACGATGAACTGCGAGGTGGCGTATCCGATCGAGTCGCGAACCAGCTTTCGGGGGTGCATGGCGCGCTCGGTCAGCGGGACGCGGCGGAAGGCGTTCGAGCCTTCGCCGCCGCGGCGGGCGCGCGCGCGCGCCGTCGCCGCTGGTGAGATTCCGAGCGCTCGCCTAGACTATTTGCCCTGATGCGAACCGGATCCCGAGCCTCGTGAAGACGGCACCGCCGGAGCCCCTGGCCTCGCAGGGAGGACGCCCGGTCCGGGAGCGCTTCCTGCCGCTCGCCATTCCGGCGATCGGGGAGCGCGAGAAGCAGCTGGTGCTCGAGACCCTCGATTCGGGCTGGATCACCACCGGCAAGAAGAGCATCGAGCTGGCCGAGCGGGTCGCGAAGCTCGCCGGTGCTCGACACGGCCTGGCGTTCAACTCGGCCACCGGGGCGCTGCACCTGTCGCTGGTGGCGCTCGGCGTCGGCCACGGGGACGAGGTGATCACCTCGACGTACACCTTCGCGGCGTGCGTGAACGTGATCGAGCACGTCGGCGCTCGCGCGGTGCTGGTGGACGTCGAACCCGACACGCTGTGCATGAACCCCGCGGCGCTCGAGGACGCGCTCACCCCACGTACGCGCGCGGTGCTGCCGGTGGACTACGCCGGGCATCCTTGCGACTACGACCGCATCCTGCCGCTCGCGGAGCGGATCGAGGCTCCGGTGGTGGAGGACGCCGCACACGCGCTGGGCGCGGCCTGGCGCGGAAAACCGATCGGCTCGCTTGCGACCGTCACTGCGTTCTCGTTCTACGCCACCAAGAATCTCACCACCGGCGAAGGCGGGGCGGCCGTGACCGACGACGACGAGCTGGCCGAGCGGCTCGGACTGCTCTCGCTCCACGGCATGAACCGCGACGCCTGGAAGCGTTACACCGACACCGGCTCGTGGTACTACGAGGTCACCGCACCCGGCTACAAGTACAACCTGAGCGATGTGCTGGCGGCGATCGGCCTCGGGCAGCTCGAGCGCTTCGACGAGCTCCAGCGCCTGCGCCGCGAACGGGTGGCGCGCTACGACACGCTGCTGTCGGAGCTGCCCGAGATCCGCCGCCCGGTCACGCGCCCGGGCGCCACGCACGCCTGGCATCTCTACCCGATCGGACTCGAACTGGAGCGGCTGCGCATCGATCGCGCGCGCTTCATCACCGAGCTGCGCGCCGAGAACATCGGCAGCTCGGTGCACTTCATCCCGATCCACCTCCACCCCCACTTCCGCGATTCGCTTGGGGTGCGCGAAGGACAGTTCCCGGTGGCCGAAGACGCCTACCGGCGCGCGATCTCGCTGCCGCTCTTCCCCACCATGACCGAGCGCGACGTCGACGACGTCGCGGCCGCGATTCGGAAGATCGTCGGACACTTCCGGGCGTGAAGCCGGGCTCACGCCGCCGCCTCCTGGGCTTGTCCCAGCGAGCGGAGCGAGAGCCCTTCACGCTGGAGGTAGAACAGCCCCACCCCGGTGACCGGCAGCCACTGGCTCGCCCAGTAGAACCATGAGAATGGCGCCGCCAGATCCTTGCTCACGCCAAACAGAGCGAGGCCGGCGATGCACGCCAGATTGAGCGTTCCGATGTATCCGGGTGCCGCCGGCACCATGATGCCAATGGCGGTGATCACCAGCATGATCAGCCCGGCGTACCAGGGGACCGACAGGCTGAGCGCCCACATGCACACGCTCAGCCCGAGCGCGAAGACGCCGAACATCAGGAACGACAGCGCGAACACCCAGGCCAGCCGCGGCAGATCGCGGAACAGCCCGAGTCCTTCGAAGAAATGGGTGAGCATGGCGCTCACGCGCCGCCGGACCGTCTCCGGCAACGGGCGGGTCAGCCAGTGCACCACCCCGTGCGCCAGGCGTGGCGACCACTCCAGCGCGATGACGAACGCGGTCAGCCCCACGCACATGAATACCAGCACGCCGGCGCCGGCCCGGGTCATCCGTCCGGCTTCGGTACGGGCCGACACCGAAGCGGGGTGCACCAGCAGCGAGATCCCGAGGATGCCGAGCAGGGTCAGCATGTCGACCGCGCGCTCCACCACCACGGTCGCCAGCAGCGTGGTCTTCGACAGCTTTTCTCGGCGGGCGAGCGCCCAGGGGCGAACGAACTCGCCGAGCCGGAAGGGCAGCACGTTGTTGGCCATGAAACCGATCATCGTGGCCGAGAACAGGCTATCGGTCGAGATCGGCCGCGGGGCGGCGATCAGCGAGCGCCAGCGCACCGCGCGAATCCAGAATCCCAGCAGGGTCAGGGCCATCACCGCGGCGAACCCGAGGTAATTGGCATGGCGCAGCGCGTTCCAGACTTCGCTCAATTTCACATCGTGCATCGACACCCAGACGCACACCACCGACACCGCGATGCCGATGATCAGCTTGAGTCGCTGGCTCACGCGTCCCCCGTCCGTTCCGGTGCGCCACGCCGCTCCAGCTCGTGACGCATCAACGCCAGTTCCTGCGTGAGCGCCTGATTCTGCTGCCCGAGCCGTGACATCTTGACCGAGAGGTACAGCAGCATCGCCATCGCGAACGCCAGACCGAAGGCGAACACCGTCGAGGCCGCGCCGAGGATGCCGAGCAGCTGGGTGACCCAGAGCAGCAGCGGCGTGCAGAATCCGAGGATCGCGATGATGCTGGAGGCGATCACCCACAGCAGCGAATACTCCTCGGACAGCCGGCGGCGCCGAACCAGATCGAGGACGTAGAGCGCCATCGCGACCGCTCCCAGAGCTGCGATCAGCTGAGTGCGCGACAGGAACAACATGGTTGCCTCCGATTCATCAGGCCGGGCGTTGCAGCCAGGCCATGAGTGACGCGAGCAGATTCTTGTACGGGTAGTACAATGACTTTCCCAGGGTGTAGAACGATTGTCCGGCGCGACGCTCGCGCATTTCGACCGGCACTTCCAGCAGCCGGAAATGCCGCAGCGCCAGCGCGATCAGGAGCGGCGCGTCCGGGAAATCCGTGGGGAAGTCGTGCTGGCACACCTCCATGACCCTGCGCCCATAGGCGCGAAATCCCGAAGTGGTATCGGCGATCCTCTGATGCAACACGAGACGCACGATTCCGGAGAACATGAGCATGCCGAGCCGGCGCGTCGCCGGAGCACGGTAGCCTGAACGGGCCACGTAGCGCGAGCCAATGCTCAGGTCGCAGCGACCGTCGGCCACCGGGGCGACCAGGTCACGCAGAAACGCGGGATCGTGCTGGCCGTCGGCATCGAGCTGGACTCCGATGTCGTAGCCATGGGCAACGGCATAGCGGAATCCGGTCTGGAGCGCCCCACCCACGCCCAGGTTGACGGCGTGCCGCACCACCGGTATCCCCGCCTCCCTGGCCACCGCCGAGGTGCGGTCGCGCGAGCCGTCATCCACCACCAGCACGTCGCACCAGTCCGCCCGCGCCCGGATCTCGGCCAGGGTCGCCGGCAGGCTGTCCGCCTCGTTGTGTGCGGGGACGATCACCAGTACACGCGGCGCACTCACAGCAGCCTCCGCGGCACCAGCGCGTTCGCGGTGCGCTGAGCGGCTGCGACCACCAGATCGCGCGTCCGCCTCATCCACGTCGATTCCAGCGGGAACGAACTGAGCCGCTCGAAGTCCGCCGGGCGCACCAGGCCGACCGCCAGCGTGAGCGCGAGCGTGGGCGGCACCAGGGCGAGTCGCGCGAGCGTCGAGCCGAGATGGCCGAAGTGATCGCCGATCACGAGACCGAGCAGCAGGAACGGAGCGAAGCAGGCGAGTCCAAGCCAGGTGGTGCGAGTGCGCTCGTCCCGTCCTTCGGGCACCAGTTGATCGAGAAGGATCATCGCCACGATGTAGGACACGATGGCGCCGGCCAGGTTCGCCCAGGCCGCCCCGGCGATGCCCACCGTGGGGACCAGCGCGAAGTAGCAGCCAAACTCGGTTACGAACTTGATGATCGCCAGCACCAGCACGGTTCCGGGCAGGCGCAGCGCCTGGAACAGCATGGTCAGCGGCTGCTGAGCGGTGCGCGCGATCGGGACCAGGGCCATGATGCGAAGCATCGGGATCGCGGGCTCGAACAGTGGGCTTCCGATCACCAGCGTGATCTCGCGTGCGAACACGGCCATGCCGCAGCTCAGCACCAGCGCCACCACCTGAATGATCCGCAACGATTGATCGAACACGAAGCGCAGCCGATCGCGCTCTTCCCGCGCCACCAGATGGGTGAGCGAGGGCAGCAATGACGAGGGAATCGCGAAGATCATCTCGACGAAGCGCTCCACGGTCTGATAGGCGAACGAGAAGAATCCGAGCAGGGTGGTGTCGAAGAGTTTGCCGAGCACGATCTTGCCGAGATTCTGCCCCGAGAGGAAGGTGACCCGTGCGCCGAGCAGCGGCAGGCAATAGCCCAGGATCGCGCGCGTGAGCGGTTTGCCGCTCAGTCCGGGCGGCGCGCCCTCGGGGTCGCGCGCGCGGCGCAGCATCCACATGGGAATCGCGGCGCTGACCGCGCCCTGCAGCACCGCCAGCGTGGTGAGCCCGATCGCGAGCGCCGGCAGACCCTGCTTGAGCCACCACAGGAGCCCCACCATGATGGTCTTCGCGATGTGGAACGCGAGCGCCACCACGCTCATCCAGCGGAACTGCTGGAGTCCGTACAGCGTCGCGCGCCCGGTGGACGCGAAGCCCTCGAGCAGCACCATCAGGCTCAGCATCGGCAGGAGGTAGGACAGCTCGGGGGTGTGGAATTGGACGGCGATGAAGGGCGCGCCAAGGACCAGGACCAGACTGGCCACCGCGCCGAGCGCCAGCTTGAGTCCCATGGCATGGAATTGCGCGCGGCGCAGCGTGCGCAGCCGGCCGTGCGCCTGGTACTCGGCGGCGTAGCGCTCGAGGAACACCTCGAAGTTCCCGTTCATCATGGTGGCTAGTCCGGCGAACGACAGTGCCAGCGTCATGATTCCGTACTTGGTCGGGCCGAGCCAGCGGAGCAGCAACGCGAAGTAGGCGACGCCCGAGAACAGCGCCGCGGCCTTCTCGAGGGTCAGGTAGAACGCGCCGCGTGAAACGGTGTGTGCGATCTCGCCGCGCCTCACGCCGAGGCCTCCAGCGCCTCGAGCTCCGATTCGAGGAACGCGCGCACATCGGTGAGATGCCGCACCGATTCGGGAATCGGCCGGTTCGACCACAGCAGCGCCGCCATGTCGGGATGGGCGGGATCGTAGCCGTGCATGGCCGCGAGTGGCCCGCGCCCCATGAATGACGGCACCATCAGCACGCCGGGATCGAGCAGGAACACGTCTTCGCCCCAGGCCCGGAAGTCCGGGGGAGTGCGTTGCGCTGCGCGCTCCTCGCGAGTGAGCCAGCGGCCGCCTCCCAGCGCATTCAGGGCGCGAACCACCGGCTCGCGCGCGGCGGGCGAGCGCCACCAGAACCGCGCCATGGTCGAGTCGAAGAACGCCAGGTAGTCCGCAGGCCATCGGACCGCGAGGCCTTGCAGCGCCCCCATCACATCGCGCGTCTCCCCCACGTCCACCATGCCATGGTCGGAGAGCAGGTAGAGCCAGAGCCGCTCACCTCGCGCCTCGGCTTTCTCGGCGAGACTGCTGAGCCAGCCGTCGTAACGCGCCATGCGCTCGCGAACCGCCCCGGCTCGCGAACCGTCCCGATGGAGCAGCGCATCGAGGTCGGCCGTGTAGCAGAACAGCAGCCGCTCGTCCCCCATCGCGGCGCGCGCGGCCAGCGCCTCGAGATTGCCACTTTCGGACGTGCGCCAATTCCAGCCGCGCCAGGAAATGCGACGGCGCTCAAGGGTGTCCCACAGCGAATCCATCGGCAGCGAACCGGGAGCGAAGATGTCTTCCCGCTCGGGCAGATCGAACCGCTCGAGCAGCTCGCGCGGCACCTCGTAAAGGTGGAAGTAACCATGCACCCCGCGCCGCTCGACCTCGCGCCTGAGCCAGCTTCCAAGCCGGTGGCTGCCGCGCAGCCGCGCGGGCAGCAGAGCCAGCGCGCCGAATCCCCGAAAGGGAGTCGAGCCGTTCGCCCGCCGGTACATGAGCCAGCGGCCGTGCTGATCGGGAGTACGGCCGGTGAACAGCGTGGGGAGCGCCCCCGAGGAAAATCCGAGGATGGTCTCGAGGCGCCGGCGATGAACGAGTCCGGTCGCGAATCCCGGGCTCTCGCTGGCGAGCCGCCAGCCGAGCGCGTCCACCAGCAGCACCACCATGCGCCCCTTCACGAGCCGGCTCCCGTTTCGCGCGGAACCTCGAGGATCCAGCTCTCCCAGGCGGCGATCAGCCCGCGTGCGGCGCGACCGACCTCGAGACCGGCCGGGACCACGCCGAGCCGCGCAAGGACGCGAGCCAGTCGCCGTTCGATCTCAGCTCGCCGCGCCGATGACGTATCGAGTTCCACCAGCGCCGCGAGCAGCGCCGCTGCCGAGGCATTCAGCCGATGCTGGGGTGTGCCCGGAACCGCAAAGCGCAGGCGGGACACCGCCGGGGCTCGGCGTCCGGCGCGCGGCCCGGGTCGCAGCGCGAGCCGAAGGCGGCGCCGCAAGCGGGCCCGCCGCGCCGCGCGAAGCGCGATCTCGTCGAACTCGAGCCCCTGCGCCGTCCCGACGGCGGTGGAGCGCCATTCCCGAACCCAGGCTCGCGAGGTCCGCCACCAGTCGCGTTCCGCTTCGTCGTCGTCGGGAACCACGCCTCGCCGCCAGGCGAGCGCCGAGTCCCACGGCGGTTCCTCGACCGCGCGAGACGCCAGATCCCGGGCGACTCGCACGCGCGCCTCGGCGCCGTCTTCCCAGCGACCCGAGCGCAGGTCCGCAACCGCGGCCAGATCGAGCGCCGTCTTGTAGACCGAATGCCGGCGGCGCAGGGCCGCGAAAGGATCATCGGAGCGCAGCGGCCAACGCGCCTTGAGCAGCTCGAACCCCCGATTCTCGAGCAGCAGCAGGATTTCCTCGGCGGGCACGTCGCCAGGCCGGTAGTCCGGCAGCCACTCGCGCGCGGACTCGTCGCCGTGGATCACCCGGCCATGGCGCCTGAGCTCCAGCGTCGCGGGCCGCGCGGGAAGACGTTCCCATTCGCTCCGCGTGTGCAACCCGAGTTCGAGCGGCCCGAGGAATCCAAGCTGCGCGAGCCGCAGCTCCAAGCCGGGCATCGCAGAGGCGGCACGATCGGCGCTGGCGGCCCGCTCCGGCTCGGCGGCGAACACCGCGTAGAGATCGATGTCCGAGAGGCACACCTCGCCCCTGACGGTACGAATCCAGACCGCCTCGCCCGAGGCGTGGCTCCCGCCCAATACCATGGCCAAGGAATCCGGAAGCCAGGACGCGGCATGTTCCAGCGCTTCGGCCAGCCGGCCGTCGATTGCCATCGATGCGGAAAGGGCAGCCGAGTTCCCCGCTCGCCGGCGGACGGTCGTCGGCATGAGCGATTAGATCCGGCGGTAGATGAAGTCCGGAATCTCCAGACGCCGGCGATTGAGCACCGTGCCCACCACGTTGGCGCCGGAGCGGCGAAGCAGATCGGTGGCCCGCACCAGCACCGGGCGCTTGGTCCTGCCCGCCTGCACCACCACCACCACCGCGTCGAACTGTGCTGCGAGCGGCGCGGTGTCCGGCGATTCGAGCAGGGCCGGCGAATCCACCAGTACCCAGTCGTAGCCGGCGCTCACGGTCTCGAGCAGGTCGCGGATCGCGGCCACATTCATTGGCCCGAAACGACGCACGCAATCCGAGAGCGAGAGGAGGTCCATCGCGGCCCGGCCGCGTCCCTCGCCGGCCCGCATCGCGTCAATGGCCGCCTCGTAGAAGGGTGAACGCAAGCGCGGGTTGGCGTCGAGGATGAGGACGCGGTGCGCGGCCTCGGCGACCAGGGTCTGTGCGAACTGAAGCGTGACCGTGGTCGTGCCCTCCCCCGCCTGAGAACTGGTGAGCATGACCGAGCGGGGAAGGCGCTCGGTGAGCGAGCTCTCGAGGATGACGCGGAGCGTGGACATCTCGCGCGCGACGGTCTCGTCCATCGGCGCGACCGGTCCGATGGGTATCAGGTCCGCGCGGTCGAATGAGTGGCGTGCCGCCGAGACGGCGGCCGCACCGCGATTCATGACGGCGTGGATCGAGGAGGAATGTGCGGGCGCGGCCGGCGGCATGACCTCGGTCGGGGCGCCTCCGCCGCGAGCCTTCTTGAGGGCGTCGAAGATCCGGGTCATGCGGCGGGCGTCTCCAGAGTGAGTTCGCGAGAGCCGCGGCGCCGGCGCTTTCGTTCGGTCAGCGTCGCGAGCACCGGCAGATCGATCGCCTCCTCGGCATGGTTCGGGGTGCGGACCGTCAGATCGAGGCCGTCGACGAAGAAGGCGAGTCCGACTCCGACGACGACGCTGAACACGGGCGCCAGCGCGAGGCGCACGTAGTCGCGCGCGTTCCGTGGCGTGGCGGGGCCGGCGTCGCTGAGCAGGACGACGCTTCTGGATGGCGTCGTGTTCTGGGTGATGAGCGCCTCATCGCTGTTGGTGGACATCTCGCTGTAGCGTGCCTTGAGCATGTCGATCTTGTGATCCATCTCGGCAAGGGTGCGTTCCTTGTCGGGCATCTCCGCAAGCATGCGGTCAATTTCATTGATGTCGCGCTGGACCACCGCGAGTCGCGCATTCAGCACGTCCACTCGCGCCTTGCTCATGGCCACGCGCGCGTCCACCTCGCGCCGCATCATGGTGCGCAGGGTGTCGAGCGTGGTCATGGCCGCCAGCACCTCGGGCGAATCGTCGCGGAGGGTCTCGCGAAGCTTGGCCACGACCAACTCCTGGTCCACCACGCGTTTCTTGATGTCCACGAGCGCCGTTTCGTTGCTGTACAGCGAGGTGAAGGTGGGAAGGTCGATGTTCTGGCGGTCGCGCAGCTCCGTGGTCTTCTGCAACATCATGTTGGCTTCGGCGAGATCGGCTTCGACCTCGTCCTTGCGCTGCCGGAGCACGCCCTGCTGGTCGATATAGCTGCTCTTCTGATGCTCGAGGTCTACGACTCCCGAGGTGTTCGAGAAGCTGCGGCGCATTTCGATCCAGTAGTCGAGGTCCTTCTGCGCCTGCTTCATCTCGCCTTCGAAGAAGTTGGACGGGTAGACGAGTCGATAGTCGGCCTCGCGGAACTCCACATAGGCACGCACCACCGCGCTGCACACCTGCCGTGCCACCTCCGGATCACGATCCACGTAGCCGATCGCCACGACGTTCGTGCGTCCCGTCACCTCGACGTCGACACTCTTCAGATCCACTCTTGGCGACGACCGGCCCGCCCCAGCCTCCTGCTTGAGAATCTCCGTCGCGCGCTGGAGCACCGGGTGGCTCTTCACCACCTCGACCTCGCTTCCCATGTCCTCTTCCCAGTCGCCGGTCATGCGGGTGGAGGGCGAGAGCAGGCTCTCCTTGGCCCCCCGCTTGACCAGAACGCGGCCCGCCGAGATGAATTCGGTGGGCGTGGTCAGCGCCAAGACCAGGACGGTCGCGGTGGTGATCGAGAACAGCCCGAGAATCAGCGCGCGGCGCCGGAAGAGAATGGCGACGAATTCGCGCGCGGTGGATTGCCGCGGGGCGGAGATCGGAGCTTCCTGAATCGGAGCATTCATCAGTGACTCGTATTGCCGATGAAGAAGACGCGGTCGAGGTGGAAGAGTTCCCAGCCCAGGATCGAGGTGTTGAACGCGACGCCAGCGTCACCGAAGAACTGACGCAGGAAGATGTCGATGTTGCCGATCGCCGAGCGCGGCACGATCACGAGGTCGAACCGGGAGAGCTGGAGATCCTCGCCGAAGGCGGCCTGGCGGATGATGCGATCCATGCGGATGCGCGCCACCAGCACGGTATGCGCTCCATCGCGATGCACCAGCAGGATGCTGTTGCGTGCCGCGTCATCCGCGAATCCCCCGGCGGCGGCGATCGCCTGGCTGACCGTCATGAAGGGCTGCACCGGATAGGAGCCCGGCGACTTGACCTGTCCCATCACATGGACCTTGTTGCCGGCGACGTCGGCCAGCTCGATCGACACCCGCGGGTTCTTGTACTCGGCCGCCATCATGTTGAGGACCGCGGTCTGCAGCTCCTGCACGGTGCGGCCCGCGGCCAGCACCTCGCCCACCGGGTAGACCGAGATGCGCCCGTCGGGCCGGACCCGGGCCTCGCGAAGGAGATCCTGATAGTTGAACAGCAACGGTCCGAAATTGAAGCGCAGCAGGTCGCCGGGAACGATGCGGTACTCGGGCACGCGGCTCCAGTCCATCGAAGTGGAGTCGGCCGAGCCGAGGTCCGCAAGCGCGGGCGCCGCCAAGGAGAGGACGAGCACCAGCGGTAGGAACGAACGCGAGATGAATCTGGAGATCAAGTCGACTCCCGAACGCTTGCGGCCCGTCGTGCTTCGCGAGGGAACGACCGAGCCCGCCCTGTCGAGGGACGGGTCGAAGCGGTCACCGGACGCGAAGCCTGGGGGCGTGTTACCCACCCAGAGGAAGGGTCAAATCACTCAGAACCCGTCCCAGGAAGTAGCAAATGGCGTCTCGGGAGACCTCCGACCGCAATCGGGAACTGCCGTAAATCGAGGGAATTGCAGGCGGAAGTATAGGTCGGGCCTCTCGGGACTGTCAATGCTCGATGGGCGTTGGGGGCTCGGCACGCCCTGAGTTCGCAAGCCATGTGCCGGGCGCGCCCTGGGATGGGCAAATCAAGGCTGCGGGGCCGCCAGTGCGTCCAGAACCGCAGCCGAGAACAGCGGCACCAGGATCTCGTGATGGCCGGTCAGAGCGATCCCCCGGCTCCCCTCGCCCCGGGTCGGGCGTTCGACCACGTTGACGCGTGGGCGGTAGTGCTGGATCTGGTCGAAGTTGACGGTGGTGAGACCGGAGAGGTCTGCGCCCAGATTGCGAGCCACCGCCAGAGCCTTGAGATAGACCTCGGGCAGGATCACCGCCGAGCCGATATTGAGCGCCACCGATCCGCGGGCTTCGGCGAGCGAGGCGGCGAGAATGCGAAAGTCGCGAAGCGAACCTTCCCCGAGCGCCGCGCCGTCGGCCCTGGGGTGATGGTGAATCGTGTCGGTCCCGATCGCGACGTGGACGGTGACCGGCACGCCGAGCTGCCAGGCGCGCCCGAGCAGGCTGGCGCGCAGATGGGGTGCCGAGGCTTCGACCAGCGCCCGCCCCCAGCATTCGCCGAGGCCCTCCCGGCGCGAGCGCCCTTCGAGCGCCGCGGCATTCATGAAGTCGCCGGTCTCGTCCACCATGCCAAAGGTGCCGGAGTGCAGATGCGCCTCGACGTCCTCCGAGGTCGCGCCGTCCCGGGCGATCTCCACATCGTGGATCGCCGCGGCGCCGTTGAGTGCGAGGTGGGTGACCACGCGGCGCTCCATCAGCTCGATGAGGCAGGGCGAAACCCCGACCTTGACCACGTGCCCACCGCACATCGCCAGCACCGGCCGGGCGGCGCGATGCGCAGCGACCATGCGTTCAACCGCCTCGCGCAGGGCGCGCGCCGCCAGCTGATCGGGCAACGCCGCGAGCAGCGCGGCCGCGGCGCCGCTCGGCAACGGCTTCGCGAATTGTTCGACTTTCACGCGCGTCGGCCGTTGTCGGACCGAGCCGACCTTGAGGCGCGAGAGATCGGCCTCCGGATAGCGGCTCATCCGGATCCGTTCCGGATTTCCTGGAGCACGACGCTGATCGAGCCCATCAGCACGCGGCTCTTCATCAGCACCGGCATGCGGCGTTCATCGTCGGTGAGCCAGATCACGAGGCGGCCCTTGTTCTTGAAGATGCCGCCGGCGCGCAGCAGCGGTTCGACCATCACGCATTCGAAAGTGCCGGCCGGCGTGTCCACTCGGTCGCGCCCGATGACGCGGACTTCGAGCGGTTGACTCTTGTGGCTCGCATGATAGTCGAACACGACGCTGCCGCCGAGCGGGAGCGGCTGATAACGCGTGAAGTAGAACGCCGAGAGCGCGTCCTGGACGTTGGGCGGGATCGGCAGCGTGTCGCCGTTGGAGTAGATGGCCTCGTGCCGGTTGGGATCGAAGCGGATTTCGGTCCTGGTCTTGTACTTCCCTTCGTGGCGATCTTCGCTGTAGCGCCAGCTGAACCGGCCATCGCGATCCCACAGCGACTCGATCCGATTCCGGACCTTGTAGAAATGACTGAAGAACGAGTTCGACTCGGCGCGCGCCGTGAGCTGGAATCCCGGCCGCCCGTCGGGCATGGTCGCGCTCGCGACCTCCAGCCACGCCGATCCGGCGTGGATGATGCCGTACTGGACCGAGAATCGCAGCGATTCCCCGGCTCGGAACGGCTGGCTCACCGCCGGAAGGACCTGTCCCGAGTCGGGCGAGGTCAGCACCACGCTCGGCAGAGCGTCGATGGTGTCGGGAGCGACGCCGAGCGAATCCTCGTCGGCAAAGGTGGGACATGCGGCCAGCAGGAACAGGCCGCCCAACGCGATCAGCGCTAGCTTCGCCGGTCGCGATCGCAACATTGGTGGGTGGGCGGGCAGTGGCTTACAATCAACGGACATCCGCATGAATTGGGTCTTGCTCCGAAGATTGCGGTTGGCCAGCGGAAGTCCATGCCATTCCGTCGGTTTCGGCAACGACCGCCGAGAACCCGGGCACGGCCTTGTGGCCTAAAGCGCAGCCACCCCCCAGCTGCAATCTTCGGAGCACCACCCATGATTGAACAGCGTTCACGCAATTCCGATGCCGCGCGGAGGACTCGCGGCCGGAGGCAATATGTCGGCGAGCCAATCCCCTGTCAACGCTCTGCTTGCACCGTCGGACCGCTTGCTGAACGTGCCGCCCTACGCGCTCGCCAAGGTGTTCCAGGATCGCGACGCCAAGATCCGCCAGGGCGTCGACGTGATCGACCTGGGGGTCGGCAACCCCGACCTGCGCCCGCCGCAGCGCGCGATCGACGCCCTGATCGAGGCGCTCAACGACCCACGGGTCCAGAACCACCGCTATCCATCGTTCAACGGGCTGCCGGAGTTCCGCGCCGGCGTGTCGCAGTGGTATCGCACGCGATTCGGCGTGCCGGTCGATCCCGAGCGCGAGACCCTGGCGTTGGTGGGCTCCAAGGAAGGCATCGCCAAGTTCATGTTCGCTCACGTGAACCCGGGCGACACGTTGCTGCTCTGCACGCCCTGCTATCCCGCGTACCTGGGAGTGGCGGCGCTCACCCAGGCCGATCTGGTCGAGGTGCCGCTGCTCGAGAGCCGGCAGTTCCTTCCCGATCTCACCGCGATTCCGACCGACAAGGCGCGGCGCGCGAAGATCCTGTGCGTGAATTTCCCGAACAATCCGACCGGTGCGGTCGAGACCGACGCGTTCTATCACGACCTGCTCCGCTTCGCGCGCGACTTCGACCTGTTCGTGGTTTCGGACATCGCCTACTGCGATCTGTCCCTCGATCCTTCCTATCGGGCGAAATCCTTCCTCAACTTCGACAAGGAGAAGGAGCGCACGATCGAGTTCCATTCCTTCTCGAAGTCCTACTCGATGCAGGGCTGGCGCATAGGCTTCGCCTCGGGCAACGCCGAGGCGGTGGCGCGGTTGACGCAGATCAAGTCCAACATGGATTTCGGGGTGTTCATGGCGATCCAGCGTGCGGCGCTCGCGGTGCTCACCGGCCCCCAGGACTACTGTAGCGAAGCGGCGGCGACCTACCGCCGCCGCCGTGACAGTTTCCTCGAAGGCATGCGGGCCCTGGGCTATCCGGTGCACACCCCGAAGGCCACCCTCTACGTGTGGCTGCCCATTCCGCGGCGATTCTCCAATTCGCTCGAATTCACCGCCGAGCTGCTGGACAAGACCGGCGTGGTGGTCTCTCCGGGCAGCGGCTTCGGGCAGGCCGGCGAAGGCTACGTTCGCGTCGCGCTCTGCGTTTCGGAGGATCGCCTGCGCGAAGCCGCGAGGCGGATGAATGAAGCCGGGATGAGCTACTAGGCGGCGTCGATCCGCCAGTCCTGTTCGCTGAGCGGCGCCCCCGCGGCCGGACCGAGCGCGGTCAGCGCGAATCCGCCCGGCGGCAGAAATCGAGCCGCCACGGCGCGCACCTGGGCCGGCGTCACGGCGCGGATCCTCGCCACCTGCTCTTCGGGCGGCGTGTAGTGCCCGCGGTAGATCTCCTCGTGCGCCAGGTGATACATCCGGTTCGACACGCTCTCCTGCCCCATCAGCACGCTTCCGCAGAGCTGGGCGATCGCGGCGTCCACTTCCTCTTCGGTCGGCCCGTCGCTCACCAGCGCGGTCAGCTCGTGGCGAACCCGCGCCAGCGCTTCACGGCCGCGATCGGGGGCCACCCCGAGCTGGATGCCGAACAAACCGCCATCGCGGTGGAAGTCCACCGTCGAATACACGGAGTAGGCGAGCCCGGCCTCCTCACGCACGCTCTGGAACAGTCGCGAGCTCATGCCGCCGCCGAGCAGCGCGTTGAGGGCGACCAGCGGATAGCGCTCGGCATCGGTGTAGGCGAGCCCGCGCGTCCCGAGCGTCAGATAGAGCTGCTGCAAGTCGTCGCGCACTTCGTGCCGCACCGAGGCCGAGAACCCGAGCGGCGGCGGCGAGAGCGGCAGGGGTTCCCCTTCGGGCGGATCGAAGTGTTTCGTGATCAGCTCGAGCAACTGATCGTGCTGAATCGCGCCGGTTGCGGTGATCACCAGATGATCGGCCCGGTAGCGGCGCTGGAAGTAGTCGCTGAGCGCCGGCCGCGTCAGCGCGTCGACGGTCTCGACGCGGCCGAGGATCGGGCGGCCGAGCGGGTGATCTCCCCAGATCTGCTCGGCGTGGAGATCGTTGACCTTGTCTTCGGGATTGTCCTCGCATGAGAAGATCTCTTCGCGCACCACCGACTTCTCACGCTCGAGCTCGTGCTCGGCGAAGCGCGAGTGGCAGACGATGTCGGCCAGCACGTCCACCGCGGTCGGCAGGTGCTCGACCAGGCAGCGCGCGTAGTAGCACACCTGCTCGCGCCCGGTGAACGCGTCGAGGTGGCCGCCCACCGATTCGAGGCTGCGGGCGATGGCCCGGGCGTCGCGACGGGCGGTGCCCTTGAACATCATGTGTTCGAGGAAATGCGTGATGCCGAGGCGCTCGACGGGCTCGTCGCGCGCGCCGGTGCGCAACCACACGCCGATCGCGACCGACCGCCGGTGCGGCATGGTTTCGCTGACCAGGGTGAGCCCTGAGGTCATGCGACTCTTGCGATAGCTCTCTTCCAGAATCCGCTCCCTCGCGGCTCCAAACGGCGAGTGGCAGGTCGCCCTGCCACCCGGATGTCGCTGAGACGATGTTCCGCAGCGCGGCCTTCGGTCAGCGGCGGCCGCGCGGGTTCACCGCCGCCGGCCGCGGTCGCGATCCCGATCGCGCCCTCGATCCCGGTCGCGGTCCCGGCCCCGATCGTGGTGCTCGCGATCACCGGCCCCGACCGTCACGCCCTCGGGAACCGGCAACAGCGCCTTGCGCGACAGGCGAATCTTGCCGTCGCGATCCACGTCGATGACCTTGACCATCACCAGATCGCCGACGTTCAGCACGTCTTCGGTCTTGGCGACGCGATGATGATCGATCTCCGAGATGTGTAGCAGGCCGTCGCGGCCCGGGACGATCTCGACGAAGGCCCCGAACGTGACCACGCTGCGCACCCGGCCCTGATAGACGCGACCAACCTCGGGATCCTCGGTGATGTTGCGGATCATTTCCTCGGCGCGACGGCCACCTTCGCCGTTCACCGCCGCGATCCGCACCTCGCCGCTGTCCTCGATGTCGATCTGAGTGCCGGTCTCTTCGGTGATGCGCTTGATGATCTTGCCGCCCGGCCCGATGACCTCGCGGATCTTGTCGGGATGGATGTGCATGATGATGATGCGCGGCGCGAACGGCGACATCTCGGCGCGCGGCGCCGGCAGCGTCGCCTCCATCTTGCCGAGGATGTGGAGCCGCCCCTGCCGCGCGCGCTCGAGGGCGTCGGTCATCACCTGGAACGAGATGCCGCCGATCTTGGTGTCCATCTGGAAGGCGGTGACGCCGTCGTGCGTGCCGGTCACCTTGAAGTCCATGTCGCCGAGGTGGTCCTCGACGCCCAGGATGTCGGTGAGCACCGCGATCTTCTCGCCCTCCTTGATCAGCCCCATCGCGATGCCGGCGACCGGCGCCTTGATCGGCACGCCGGCGTCCATCAGCGCCATCGAGCCGCCGCACACCGACGCCATCGACGATGACCCGTTGGACTCGAGGATGTCGCTGACCACGCGGATGGTGTAGGGGAAGTTGGCATCGGTCGGGATCACCGGCTCGATCGAGCGCTCGGCCAGCGCGCCGTGGC
Organism: Candidatus Sulfotelmatobacter sp.; assembly: GCA_035498555.1. Classification (NCBI taxonomy): domain Bacteria; kingdom Pseudomonadati; phylum Acidobacteriota; class Terriglobia; order Terriglobales; family Candidatus Korobacteraceae; genus Candidatus Sulfotelmatobacter; species Candidatus Sulfotelmatobacter sp. Next base: position 40,604 of record DATKAB010000161.1, on the reverse strand, counting down.
CGATTTCGCGCCGGCCGGGGCCGCGGATCGGACGCACCTCGCCGACGCTGAAGGGCGGGAAGTTGTAATGCAGCATGTACGACTTCCATGACTGGCCTTCGAGCTCCTCGATGCGCTGTTCGTCGCTCTTGGTGCCGAGCGTGGTCACCACCAACGCCTGGGTCTCGCCGCGCGTGAACAGGCAGGAGCCGTGGGTGCGGGGCAGCACCCCGACCTCGATCGTGATCGGGCGGATCTGGTCCGGCCCGCGGCCGTCGGCACGCACCCCTTCGTCGAGGATCATGGCGCGCAGCAGGTCGCGCTCGAGGTCGTGCAGGATCTTGCCGATGAAGACCGCCTGGTCACCGTATTTCTCGGTGAGGCTGGCCGTGGCCTCGGTGCCGATCGTGTCGATCTCCTCCTGGCGCATTTCCTTGCCCGGGATGCGGATCGCCGCCTTCAGCCGCTCGTTGTAGCGCGACTTGAGCTCGCTCTCCAGCTCGGAGACGTCGACCTTCTCGACCAGCGGCCGCTTCGCCTTGGCGCGCCCGGCCAGCAGCTGGTGCTGCAGGTTGACGATGTCGCGAATGTGCTTCATCGCAAACTGGAGCGCCTCGACCAGCACGCTCTCGGGGATCTCGCGGCATCCGCCCTCGACCATGATGATGTTGTCGGCGGTGCCGGCCACCACCATGTCGAGGTCGCTCTCGCCCAGCTGCGAGAAGGTGGGATTGACGGTCAGCTCGCCATTGACGCGGCCGACCCGCACGCCCGCCAGGGGCTCTGGAAAGGGAATGTCGGAGAGCGTCAGCGCGGCCGAGGCGCCGATCAGCGCCAGTACGTCGGCGTCATTCTCCTGATCCGACGAGACCACCGTCGCCATGATCTGGGTCTCGTAGGGAAACTGCTTCGAGAAGAGCGGCCGGACCGGCCGGTCGATCAGGCGCGAGCTGAGCGTCTCCTTCTCGGTGGGGCGGCCTTCGCGCTTGAAAAATCCCCCGGGGATCTTGCCGGCGGCATAGGTGCGCTCGCGGTAGTCCACGGTCAGGGGTACGAAATCCAATCCGGGCTTGGCGTTCTTGGCCGCGCTCGCGGCCACCAGCACCACGGTGCCTCCGAGCTGCACGACGGCCGAGCCGCCGGCCAGCTTCGCCCACTTTCCAGTGCTGAGGGTGAGCGTCTGCCCGCCCAGTTCCAACGAAACTCGCTGTTCCATTCGAAGTGTCCTGTCCTCTCGCCTTCAGGCCCGGCACCCGCCGGACCCACTCCGCGCACGCCGGCCAAGCGAAGGGCCGGTGGGCGGCTGCGGGAACGCACGATCCCGCGCGCTGGAGCGCGACGCCCCCCGTGTGGGGGCTTCCCTGGCGCTCCTCATCGCGGACCGCGCCTAGCGGCGCAGTCCGAGTTCCTTGACGACCTTGCGGTACCGATCGACCTTGGTGGCCTTCAGGTAATCCAGCAGCCTCCGGCGCTGGCCCACCATCCTCAGCAGACCGCGACGCGAAGCGTGATCGCGCTTGTGAACCTTGAAGTGCTCGGTGAGGTAGTGAATTTTCTCGGTGAGCAGCGCGATCTGGACTTCCGGGGAACCCGAATCCCCCTCGTGAATCTTGTACTTACCGATGATCCCCTGCTTCTGCTCCTTGGAGAGCGTCACAGAAGTCACCTCCTGCATGGTGGGTCAACTGCGGGCCCGGGCCACCGAGTGCAAGCTCTCGGGTGGCGGAGCGTGATCAGGTGCACCCATGTTCAGGGCGAGCCGGCACTGTAACACCCGACGACGATGCCCGACAAGCGGGCCAGCCGGACCGGTCCGTTCAGCGCCGTGAGGTCTGGGCATCGAGCAGCCGGCGAGTCGCGGCGACGTCGCGCGCCATCGCTTCCGACAGGGCCGCGGGCGAGTCGAACCGCTGCTCGGGCCTCAGCCAGTGGGCGAACTCCACGTCCAGGTCGCGGCCCCCGAGGTCGCCATCCCAGTCGAGCAGGAACACCTCGAGCGTCCGCTCGCTTTCGCCGAACGTCGGGCGAACGCCGATGCTCATCGCGCCCATCGACGGCTCGCGCTCGCCCTCGGGGCGCGCCCACACCGCATAGATCCCATGAGCGGGAACGAGCTTCTCGGCGTGGAGCTGCAGGTTGGCGGTGGGAAAGCCGAGCGTTCGTCCCACCGAGCGGCCCTTCACCACGCGTCCGGACAGCGAATAGCGGCGTCCCAGCAACCGGGCGGCGTCCGCGACGCGCCCTTCGGCCAGCAGGCCGCGAATGCGCGTGCTGGTGACCGGCGCTCCTTCCAGTTCGAGCAACGGCACGGCTTCGACCTCGAAGCCCTCGCGCGCGCCATGCTCGCGCAGCCAGCCGACGTTGCCGGCGCGGCCCTTGCCGAGCGCGAAGTTCTCCCCCACCACCAGCGCGCGCATTCCGTGAGGCGAGATCAGGTATTCGGCGACGAAGCGCTCGGGCGGCAGCGCCGCCAGCTCGCGGGTGAAGGGGATGACGTCGAGCGTATCCACGCCCATGGCGTTCAGCCGGGCGCGCTTCTCCGCCAGCGGTGTCAGGGGCGGCTCGGCATGGAAGTGTTTGGAGAGCACCAGATCGGGATGCGGATCGAAGCTCACCACCACGCAGCGATCGCCACGCCGTCGCGCCAGGGCCCGCTCAAGGATCTGGCGATGCCCGAGATGAAGGCCATCGAACACGCCGACGGTCACGACGGCGCTCACGCGCGTCCCGCCTTCGGAGGTCCCTCCCGCACCGCCCAGGGAAAGACCAGGTCGGGCTGCACCCAGCCGAGTCGGGAGTCGTGGGGATCGGAGCGTGCGGCGGCCAGCGCCAGCGGCATGCCGGAGGCGTCGCAGAGCAAGAGGCTCAGGCGTTCTCCGGGCTCGGCGATGGCGATCCCGGGACGGAGAACTGGATTGCCATGTCCGACTCGCGTCGCTTCCTCGGCGGTGAGCGAGAGCGAGGGCAAGTGCGCGAGCGACTCGGTGAGCGGAATGCCGGCGCGTTCCCAGATGGCCTGAGTGTCGAGCGAGCGCAGCTCGTCGATCGTCACCGCTCGAGACAAGTCGAACGGCTCGCTCGCGAGCCGGCGAAGAGCCGCGATCGCCGCGCCGCAGCCGAGCTTCTGGCCGAGATCGTGCGCCAGCGTCCTCACGTAGGTGCCGCCCGAGCAGCGAATGCGGCAGCGCGCGGTGGCGGCCGAGAATTCGAGCCAGCTCCAATCCTCCACGCGGACCCGGCGCGCGCGCCGCTCGGCAGTGCGCCCCTCGCGGGCCAGCTCGTGCAGCCGGCGGCCGCCCACCTTGACCGCCGAGACCATCGGCGGCAGCTGCTCCAGGTCGCCCACGAACTCGCGTGAGGCCGCGCGGATCGCGGCCTCGTCGGGAATCGATCCGCCGCGCGCGATCACCTCGCCGCCGAGATCCTGGGTCGAGGTCTCGAGCCCGAAGCGGATCGCCGCCTCGTAGGTCTTGAGCCCGCGCTGCCAGACCGGCACGCAGCGGGTCGCCGCCCCGACCGCCACCAGCAGCAGGCCGGTGGCGGCGGGATCGAGCGTGCCGACGTGCCCCGCCCCCGGCGCGCGCAGGCGCCGGCGCACCAGCTCCACTACATCGTGCGAGGTCGGTCCGGCGGGCTTGTCCACCACCAGCAGTCCCGAGGTCAGGGGGCTCGCCGAGCGATCGGCGGCCGGGACTCGCGGCGCCGCCACGGTCACGACTCCTCCTCCTCGTCCTGGATGTTCTCACCCTTCGACAGGCGCCGCAGCAGATCCTCCACGCGCGCGCCGCGCTCACTCGAGGTATCGAGCAGGAATCGAAGTTCGGGCACTTCGCGCAATCCGAGTCGCGGCGCCAGCTCGCGCCGGACGAACCCCGCGGCGTTCTGCAGGCCCTCGAGCACTCGGTCGCGCTGCTGATCCTGCGGCAGGATGCTCACGAAAACGCGCGCGAACGAGAGGTCGGGGGTGACCTCGACGTCGGTCACGCTCACCATCGCGCCGAGCCGCGGATCGCGGAGCTTGTTCGCCAGGATGTCGGCGATCTCGCGCTGCATCATGTGACCGACGCGTTCGGGTCGAATTCTCATGCTTCCTGCTCCTGCCACTCGATCAACTCTGCGCCGTGGGTGGCTTCCACCAATCGCCGCACGGAGTCGAGCAACTCGTGAAGGTGATGCGCATCGCCCGACACGACCGCGACGCCGAGCGCCGCGCGCTGCCAGAGATCCTGATGGTCCACCTCGGCCACCGCAGCCGAGACGCGCGAACGAATCCGGTCCTTGAGCCCCCGCACGATCGAACGCTTGTCCTTGAGCGACTGGCTGCCGGGGAGGTGCAGTTCGATTCGGACGATGCCGACGTACATGGCGACGACGGGGACGGAGCCGGGCCGAACGGGGCCGACCACCTCGAGGGGGATCAGCCGAGCGTCCGGGCCATCTCCTCGATGGTGAACGCCTCGATCACGTCGCCCACCTTGAGATCCTGCCAGCCCTCGAGGGTGATGCCACACTCGAAGCCGCTGGACACCTCGCGCACGTCGTCCTTGAAGCGGCGCAATGCCTGAATACGGCCGGTCCACACCGTTTCGCCGCCGCGGATCAGCCGGACCTTTCCGGTGCGCGGAATCGTGCCCGAAGTCACCATCGAGCCGGCCACGGTGCCGGACTTGGACAGCTTGAACACCTGGCGCACCTCGGCCGCTCCCAGCACGACTTCCTTGAGTTCGGGCTTGAGCAGGCCTTCGAGCGCCTGCTTCACCTCGTCCACGGCCTTGTAGATGATGTCGTAGAACCGGATCTCGACGCGTTCGCGCTCGGCGAGCTCGCGCGCCCGCGCGTCGGGCCGCGTATGGAAGCCGACGATGATCGCCGACGAGGCGGCGGCCAGCAGCACGTCCGATTCGCTGATCTGCCCGACTGCCTGGCGGATGATGCGCACCGAGACCTCGGAGGTGCTGAGGCGGGTGAGCGCCTCGGACAGCGCCTCGACCGAGCCGTCCACGTCGCCCTTGATCACCAGCTTGAGCTCGTTGGTCTCGCCCTGGGCCATGCGCGAGTGGAATTCCGTCAGCGAAATCGCCTTGGCCGCGCGGAACTCCTGCTCGCGATGCAGCGCCTGTCGTTTGGCGGCGATTTCGCGCGCCTCGCGCTCGTCGAGGAAGGCCACGAACGTGTCGCCGGCCGCGGGCGTCCCGCTCCAGCCCAGCACCTCGACCGGCGTCGAGGGCCCCGCCTGCTTCACCGTGCGGCCGCGCTCGTCGAACATCGCGCGCACGCGACCGGAGTGCTGGCCGGCGACGAAGGCGTCGCCGACGCGCAGCGTTCCCTGCTGCACCAGCACGCTGGTCACCACGCCGCGGCCCTGTTCGACCCGGGCCTCGAGCACCACGCCCTTCGCCCGCCGCACGGGATCGGCCTTGAGATCGAGCAGCTCGGCCTGCAGCAGGATCAGCTCGAGCAGCTTGTCCACGTTGGTGCCGCGCTTGGCGGAGATGTCGGCGGCCACGGTCTTGCCGCCATAGGCTTCGACCACCACGCCGTGGGTCGCCAGCTCCTGCCTCACCAGATCGGGCTTGGCGGTCGGCAGATCGATCTTGTTGATCGCCACCACGATCGGAACGTTGGCGGCCTTGGCATGATCGATGGCCTCGATGGTCTGCGGCATCACGCGATCGTCGGCCGCCACCACCAGCACCACCACGTCGGTCACCTGCGCGCCGCGTGCGCGCATCGCGGTGAACGCCTCGTGGCCGGGCGTGTCGAGGAAGGTGATCTTGTGGCCATCCTGGAGCTCGACCTCGTAGGCGCCGATGTGCTGGGTGATGCCGCCGGCCTCGCCCGCGATCACGTTGGTCTTGCGGATGTAGTCGAGCAGCGAGGTCTTGCCGTGATCCACGTGGCCCATGATCGTGACCACCGGCGCCCGGGGCAGCCGCTCGCCCTCTTCGACCTCGGCGGGCGCTTCGGATTCGACCGTGCCGTACTCGGCCTCGAACTCGACACCGTAGCCGAACTCATCGGCCACCGCTTCGATGGTGTCTTTGTCGAGCCGCTTGTTCATGGTGGCCATCACGCCCATCCGCATGGCGGTGGTGATGACTTCCTGCGGCTTCACTTCCATCAGGTTCGCGAGCTCGGCCACGGTGATGAACTCGGTGGCGTGGATGACGCGCGCCGCCTCGGCGCCGGCTCCCTCGCCTTCCTCGTCACGACGGCGATGACGCCGGCGCGCCTGTCCGGTATCGAGGCTGGCGAGGGTCTTGCGAACGCTCTCGATGACGAGCTTCTCGTCGACCACTTTCTTCTTCTTGCGATCGCGCCGGCGAAAGCCGCGGGGCTCGAGCGGCCGCGGCGCGGGACCGGTGGGTCGCGCGGGCAGGGTCGGCGCCGGCCGGAGCGGAGCCGGGCGCGCCGGCGCGGCGGGCGCGGCGGCCGCCTGCGCGGCGACGGCGGCGGCGGCCTGCGCGGCGGCGCGGGCACGCTCCTCGCGGGCGCGCTGCAGCTCCTGCTCGTGCTTGCGCGCCTGCTCTTCGCGCACCGCGGTGCGTTCGTGAGCCATCTCCGCCTGCACCTTCTCGACCGCCTCGGTGCTGAGCGTGCTCATGTGATTCTTCACCTCGACGCCCATGCGCCGCACGATCTGCAGTACGGCCTCGCTGGACATGCCGAGGTCTTTGGCGACTTCGTAGACCCGCTGCTTCTTGGGAGGGGTGGCGCTAGGCACTCGGTTCTCCGTGATTCAATCCGGCCGTCTCGGCCGCGGCCGCCTCTTCCGTGGTTGCCGGGGGGGCTGCATCGGGCGCCGCTTCCATCTCCGGCGTGAATTCCATGTCCTGCTTCGGCGCCTCCGGCGGTGCCGGCGGATGTGCGGCCAGATACTCCTGCGCGGTCGCGATCAGCTTTTCGGCGGTCTTCTCGCCAATGCCCGGAATCTCGACCAGCGTCTCGAGCGGTTTGGCGAGCAGCTCCTGGACCGTTTCGATGCCCGCCGAGATCAGCTTCTCGGTGGTGGCTTCGCCCAGCTCGAGCTTTTCGATCTCGACGCGACTCGCGCGTTCCAGCTCGAGCCGCTTCTTCTCCTCGCTCTTCGAGATCAGGTCGATCTTCCAGCCGGTGAGCCGCGCGGCCAGTCGAGCGTTCTGTCCGCCCTTGCCAATGGCGAGCGACAGCTGATCGTCGGCGACCACCACGATCATGCGCTTCTCGGCCTCGCGCACCTTGACGTCCATCACCTTGGCCGGCGCCAGCGCGCGCGACACGAACACCGCAGGATCCTGGGACCACGGCACGATGTCGATGCGCTCGCCGCCCAGCTCGCGCACGATGCTCTGAACGCGCGAACCCTTGAGCCCCACGCACGAACCGACCGCGTCCACTCGCGGATCGTGCGAATACACGGAGATCTTGGAACGGGCGCCGGCCTCCCGCGCCACCGCCTTGATCTCGACGATGGCGTCGGCGATCTCGGGCACCTCGGACTCGAACAGGCGGCGCAGGAAATCCGGCTGCGTGCGCGACAGGATCACCTGCGGACCTTTGGCCAGCTTGTCCACACTGTGCACCACCGCGCGCACGTAATCGCCCTGGCGGTGGTACGAGCGGGGAATCTGCTCGCGCGCCGGCAGGAACCCCTCGGAATGATCGAGCTTGACGATCACGTTGCCGCGGTCCACCTGCTGGACCACGCCGCGCACCAGCGTGCCGATCTTGTCGGAGTACTCGCGATACACGCGCTCGCGCTCGGCCTCGCGCACGCGCTGAATCAACACCTGCTTGGCGGCGAGAATCGCGTTGCGCCCGAACTCGGCGATCGGCAGAGGAATCACGATCACGTCGCCGACCGCGGCGGCAGGCCGATTGGCCCTTGCCTCCTCGAGCGTCATCTGCAGGGCCGGATCCTCGACGGTCTCGGCGACGGTCTTCTTGATCGCCACCGTGATCGAGCCGGTGTCATTCGAGAACTTGACCTCGACGTCGGCGGTCGCACCGTGCTTCTTGCGCACGGCGCTGGCCAGCCCGGCCTCGAGCGTCTCGATCAGAAGCGCCCGATCCACGCTCTTTTCGCGCGTGATCTGACTGAGCGCCTCAAGAATTTCGTTGTTCATCGGCGTCCCCTCTGCGAACGCTTGCCTTCCCAGGGATCCACCACCAGCCGGGCGGACTTCACGTCCGCCCATGCGAACCAGTGCTCGACTGCATCCTCGGTACGCACGCCCGCACGCCCGTCCTTCGCGACCAGCAACGCGCCATCCCAGTGGCGCCGTCCGTCGTGCGGCTCGTGCGTGGTCAGCGTGACGTGCCGTCCCGCGAATCGCGCCGCCGCCTCCAGCGTACGAATCGGCCGGTCGATTCCCGGGGAGCTCACCTCCAGGTGATAGCTCCCGGAAACGGTCTGGTTCATTTCCAGACTGTCACCGAGTCGGCGGCTGAACGCGGCACACTCCCCCACCGTGATGCCGCCTGGCTTGTCGAGCAGCACACGCAGCACTCTGGCTCGTCCGAGCACGAGCGCTTCGACGTCCACCAGCTCGTAGCCAAGCTCCTCGGCGAGGGGCTGACTCAACTGGCGAACTTCTTCTCGGACTTCCAATTCGGCTCCCGGGAGGGGAAAAAAACGGAGTGGTCGCGCCTGCCCCACTCCTCAGGCGGCACAGTAACTCATGGCCGCGGGATCGGCAAGCGGCCCCCTCGGGCGGGGATGGGAAGCCGGGCCAGCGTCTTGGTTGTGCGGCGCAGACTGTTGATGGGGGGAATCGGGCCGCTAAGTCCTTGAAAATTCGATCCGGCTTCTCCCGAGTTCGGGCCCGCGGCAGGCGATCAACATTCTCCGCCTCACAACCTAAGGTCCCGAGAGGGGGCTGCGATAGACGAGCCAGGCCGCCACCCGGGAAACCTCGGCCAGGCTGGCCGGGGCGACCTGATCGGGCAGGTCCAGGTGCGTGTGCCAGACCGGGTAGTCGAAGTCGATCAGGTCGACGGCCGGCAGCCCGGCGTCGAGAAGCGGCAGGTGGTCGTCGACGATCGTATAGCGAATTTCGTCGTGGAAAGCCCTGGAGCCGGTGGCCCGGGCGCCGTCCAGTACCAGCGCGACGAGATTGGCCGCGCGTTGATAGGAGTTGGATTCAACCGGGATGTCGAGATCACGATCGCCGACCATGTCGAAAAGAAAGGCGGCGACCGGCCGCCGCGGATCGCCGGTCGCAGGCAGGCGACGGGCGTACTCCTTCGCGCCGATCGAGAATTCATCCGGCCGAGTCGAGCGGCCCATGTCCTCGGCGTCGAAGAACACCAGATCCACCCCCACCGGCGCGCGTTCCCGCGACAGGCACTCGGCCACTTCGAACAGCACCGCCACCCCCGAGCCGCCGTCGTTGGCGCCCGGGCAGGGCAGCCGGCGCGAGGCCGTGTCGGGGTCCTCGTCGCTCCACGGCCGCGAATCCCAGTGCGCGCACAGCATCACGCGGCGGGTGACGCCGGGGTGGGCCGGCGGATAGCGGCCGATGACGTTGCAGAGCGACATCCGCTTGCCGAGCGTGGAATCGACGAAGGTCTGCTCCTCGACGTCGGCTCCGAGCCGGCGCAGCTCCGCCACCAGCCACGCGCGCATCGCCTGGTGGCCCGGGGTTCCGGGGATGCGCGGGCCGAACGCGACCTGCTTCGCGACGCGATCGTGCGCGCGTCCGCCGTCGATCGGGGGGGTGAAGCGGGCCGCGCACGAGAGCAGCGCGAGCGGCACCAGCATCGCCAGCACGCGCGGCCGGATCATCAGAAGGTGAAAGCGGCGCGCACTTCGACGCGAATGTTCTGAGAGATGATGTCGCGTTGAATGTCGCGGTTCAGGCCGTAGCCCAGGGTGAGATTGCCGGTCACGTTGTTGCTGAAGGAATACGAGCCGTTGCCGGTGAGCGACAGCCGGTCGCGGTCCACCGGCAGCTGGGGCTGGCTGTAACCCGCCTGGCGGGTCTCGCCGCTCTCTTTCGAGTAGACCATCGCCAGCGACAGGTTGACGTTGCTGCGCACCGTGCTCTCGCGGCCGAGCACCGAGATCTTCTGGCCCTTGCTGTAGGCGCGACTCAAGTTGAGATTGACGTCGGTGTTGCGACTGGTGGTGATGGAATTGACCAACTGGAAGTTCTCGCGCTCGCTCACGCGACGCTCGATTCTGAGTTCGGCTCGCGTCTGGTTCTTGAAGGTGCCGCTGACGCTGACCAGCGGCGACCACTGACTGCTGATGCTGCGCCCGGTCGGAATCGTCGAGATGCCGAGGAAGTCGGTCTGAACCGACCGGGTGTAGGACGTGCGCAGGGTGGGATTCTCCAGGAAGTGCGTCAAGTGGGTGATCTGGGCGAGCCGGCCGTAGTCCAGGTCGAAGTCCGGGAACTTGGTGGCGATCGACCGCGTGAGCAGCCCGTTCACGTTGTTCTTCGAGTTGTTGTACTCGGCGCGCACCGACATGTAGACATCGGCTCCCAGCGCCAGCCGGGTTCGTCCCGCCGTCCGCCAGTTGAACGATTGACTCGAGGAGTTGCCGAATTGAGGTGTCACCCCGTGCCCCGGCACCAGGCTGAATCCCGGCTGGCTGGTGATGCCGACCAGGTACGGAATGCTCGGGACGCCGGCGAGCCTCGAGTACGAGCTCGACTGGTTCACGCTCGCGTCGGCCGAGAAGCTCCCCAGTCTGGAGAGCAGGGACCCCACCGAGAAGCGCGGCCCTCGGTGCGTGCTGTCGGGAAGGGCGGACTGGCTTCGCCCCAGCCGATCGAAGGGCAGCGCCCAGCTTCCCGAGATCCCCTGGCCGTTGTTGATCGCGCGCACCGACATGTCCGGCGATAGATCCGGGCGATTGTCCTGGTTGTAGTTCGAGTTCCACGAGAAGCTCGGCGAGAGCCAGGGTCCGCGCGTCATGGCGTATCGCGAGTCGAAGCTCTGCCGCCACTGCGTCACGCGTCCCAGATTGATGAAGCCGATGCGCTCGAGGAGGTTGTCCGGCAGGGTCAGGCTTCGCACCGCGTCGAAATGGTGATGCAGGATGTCGAGCGGGCGCGTATCCGCGCCAAAGGTGATCGCGGCGCTGCGCGCGGCGATATTGGTCTGGGGCAGGACCGTCCCGTCGCGAAGCACGACAAAGCTCTGGCTGTTGGTGGTGGACACTCCGTAGTTCCAGAAGAGGTGCTCGGGCAGCGGGAACAGGTTGATCCGGGTGTGCGGAATCGGGAGCCGCAACAGGTTGCGCGGGCTGATGCCGTACGAGACGGTCGCGCTGCGGGTCTCTCCGTTGCTCAGCGAGGTCGGTCCGTGCCCGTCGCTGGTCGAATAGGTGTAGCTGCCGGTGATGCCACCGAGCGTGTAGCGAAGAAACGGGTTCGAACGGTCGCTCCACGACCGGCTGTAGCTGGCGCTCAGGCTCTTGGACTCGCTGCCGGTCTCGCTGTTGGCCTGCAGGGCGCCGGTGCGCACCACGTCATCGCCGGCCGTGAACATCGGCTGCGACGTATTGCGCGAATAGGTGCCGGAGAGCGGGATGACGATCCCGGTGCCCTCGAAGAAGCGATAGATGTCGAGCCCGCCCCCCAGCGTCAGGTCCGAGGTGCTGTTGCCCGAGCCGCGCGACTCGCCGACCGAGACGAAGTTGGCGTCGCGCGCGTTGTAGGCCAGGTTGTAGCGGAAGAGGTTCGCGAACTTGCCGTCCATCTGGAGGCGGCTCGCGTGGCCGACATCCTTGGCGACGTCGGTGGCGCGCAGCTCGTCGTACCAGAGCTGCCCCGAGTCATAGATCTTGTTCGAGGCGTTGACGAGTCCCACCGAGATGCGTCGCAATCGGGTGAACGAGGGCCGGCCGTTCACGATCAGCGAATCCCCCGGCTGGCTGCCGGCGGCCGAGTAATGGATGGGATCGTTGATCGGGAAATCCGGACGAAGCTTGAGATTCGAGAGATCGGTGAGCGGCAAGTGCACGGTCTGCCAGCCGCCCGAGGTGCCATTGTAGCGCGGCAGGCGCGTCCGGTACTCGTAATAGCTCTGGCCGAGCTCATCCGACGAGAAGCGGACGAAATAGTAGAGGGCGGTGTCGGTGGCGGCGCTGAAGCCGGAAACGTTGAAGCCGGTGGCGAACCAGTCGAGCGCCTTGTAGCGGCTGTAGTCCTCTTCGACCGAAAAGGTCTTGAACGCTTCCAGCGTCTGTCCGGGCATCAGCTGCGTGAACTCGAGCGACAGCGACTGCTCTCGCCGCGCAACGCTCTGGCTGCCGGCCAGCGTCTCGCCGGGATCGAACGGCGCGACGTAGTAGGGATTGTCGATGGTGTTGACACTGTTGAGCGTCAGGGTCGTGCCGTTCACCTGCGCGGCGCTGTCGAGGATCGCGGTCTGCCAGCGGCTGCCGACGATGTCGAGCCCACCCAGCACGATCAGCGGCCGCACCGGCTGCCCGCTGGACAGAGAATCCGCCGGCGGATCGGGGCGCATGATGCCCTCCATCCACAGCCGAAGATGCCGGGCCAGGGTGAGATCGGGGGAGCCGAACACCCGGCGCAGCGAGTCCGAGAGCGGAATGCGGTAGCGCCTCCAGCCATTGAGCGAGTCGGTGACCGCGCGGCCCGGATAGTCGCGCTGCACGTCCGTCACCAGGTACGGGTTGTTCCGCTGCCCCAGCTCGATCGTGTACTCGAAATAGTTCTCGCTGGTGTCGATGTTGTTGTTGAGATTCAGGTCTTCGGTGTCGGGGAATGGCAGCAGGTTCTTGTTGGCTTCGGTGCCGTTGGTGCCAAAGAAACGGCGGGTGTCGATCGGGTCCTTGTAATTCTCGTTGACGGTGTGGAAGTCGTCGCCTCCGGGGTCGGCCGCGCTCGCCGTCGTCAGGTCGCGCCAGAAATTCGGATCGGGATTGCCGAAGCCCGGCTCGTCCTTGTCCTTCAGGCCATCGACTCCGGTGTCTTCATCCTGTCCACCCGTGACGCTCAGCACGTTGTCGCGTGGCACCAGGTCCTCGGTGTCGAGCTTTCCGTTGGGTGGTTCGTCGGGGGAGCGCATCTGGTCCTCGCTCACCACACCCAGATCGAGATGCAACTTGACGTTCAGCCCCCGCACGCGTGGCTCCGCGTTCGGCCAGTTGTGATGATCGTTGAAATCGTTGACCCAGATGTCGATGAATTGGGCGCGGGACAGATCGAGCCCCACCTTGTCCAGCGAATAGGTGAGGCCGGCCCAGAGGGTGTCCGGCGACCCGAGCGAATTGTCGATGTTCCTGGTCGGCCGCCGCGGAATCGACAGCGCCAGCACCTGGCGCGAGTTGTCGGAGCCCTGCGCCTGGGTGAGGTCGGGATTCAATTCCTTCTCCTTCACCGCCGAGGGCGGCGAGTACCACTGGATCTCGGCGTTGTGCTGCTTGGCCAGCGCCAGGAGCGGCGTGCTGATCCCATTGACCAGACGGCTCGGCACGCTCGAGTGGAGCCAGTGCTCGGCGGTCATGGAGAGCGACACGGCGTCCTTCACGCCCTCCATGTCGTCGAGATAGACGACGTTCTTGGTGTTGGGATTGGGCAGCGACAGGCCCATTTCGGCCTGAACGTGGAAATCCGACTGGGTGGTCGTGCGGATGCCGGGCAGCCGATCCACCAGATGCGTGATCCAGTCCGGATGCAGCGTGAACTCGGTGTTCAAGTCGCCGATGATGCTGCGCGACGGCTCCTCGCCCAGACGCGGGCGGATGTCCTGGGCGCCGGTGCTTTCGTACATGAGCGCCGCGCCGACCCGCTTGTCACGGCCCTCGATGCGGAAGTCGCTGCCGATCAGCGTGCGTCCGGCCTGCGCGAACAGCGGGGCGTAGGAGTAGTTCACGTTGAGCTGGTCGGCGGGGCCGAGCTGGCGCTTGAGGGTGACGCGACCGATGTCGTAGTCGATCGAGTAGTCGCGGTCGCGCACCAGCTGGTCGCCGTTGATGGTGATGACCTCCGATCCCTCGAGGATGTTGCCGCGACCCAGCGAGATGTCGCCCACCGCCCGCGCCGCGGTGAAGTCCAGGTTGATGTAGTAGCGGACGTCGAGGTCCCGCCGCGGGTTGTACTTGTCGTAGATAAACGGGTTCGCCCCGTCCGCGCTGTCGGGATTGGCGGTTAGCGAATCGCGCCGAAACACGAAGTGACTGCTCACGAATTGCTCGAACGGCTTCGCGTCGGGGCCGGCCAGGCGCGGAGCGAACGGCCGGATGTCCGGGAAGAACAGGATGCCGTTCTCGTAGTCGATGAATGCCCGGCTGTCCGTGCTGACGAGCGAGCCGTCCACCTTGGCGTCGTGGCCGGGAAGCGGCTGGCCGGTGGTCTCATCGACGTTGTCGAGCCCGAGCGCCTCGATATAGGGAACCGGAGTGTGAGCGGCGTCCTTGAGGTTGAGGAACGTGACCGGCGGCTGGTCCACGCCCCGCTGGATGGCCATGGTGAAGGTCGTCGGATCGATCCGCTGGCCAGGGAGCTGGTAGAAATTGTGCAGCTCGAGGTCGCGCACGCGCGTGAATACGTTGGTGGTGTCGTAGTTGCCGGCGGCGTCCTGGCTCAGCTGGCTCTGGGGCGGGCGCAACAGCTTCATGCGCAACGCGTGCGCGGTGTCGGGTGCGGCGTCCACCTCGTACTCGCCGCCGATGTCCACCAGTGCGCCGCCCGGCGGATAGAGCTGGGAGCCGTCCTTGGCCAACGCTCGCGCCTGATAGGTGATGCCCAGCCGCTGCTCGCCGCTCACCTGCTTCACCAGGCGCAGGACCTTGAAGAACGGGCCGTAGACGTTGCGCAGGATCTCGTAGTCGGCATTCGCGCCCGGATTGAGCAGCGCGAACGACCCGCGCACCGCCGAAGAGTCCGCCACCGACGTGCCGCGATCCTCGGGATTGATTAGGGCCTTGCCGCGCACCACGTTGATGTCGTTGCCGTAGTTGTAGTCGTCGAGATAGACCTTGATCGAGGTCTCAGGAATGTCGATGCCCGCAAAATTGGGGTCCGCCGCCACGCTCGGCGGCAGCCAGCTCGGGAGCGTGTTGGGATCGTAGAGCAAGTAGAAGACACCACGGATGTAGTCCATGTCGGCGAGCGTGCCGGTCTGGTGCGAGGCCCCGCCGGTGTAGGTGGCGCGCTCGCTGCGGCCCTCCTGCTTGCTGGCCAGGAGGGTGAAGTCGGCGGGCCCGAAGCGCAGGGCCGACTTGATGCCGAACAGACCGTCGTTCTTGCCGCTGTAGGAGACGTATTGGGTGCCGGGCAGCGAGAGATCGGTGTTGCCGAGCGCCAGCTGCTGCACCATGTCGTCTTCTTCGCCCTTGTAGTTGATGTAGATCCGATTGGCGAGCGGCACCTGGTTGGCCGAGTTCTGCAACAGGTTGACCTTGATCCGATCCGAGAGCTGGCCTTCGAGTCGGATGTCGAGGTCCTGCTGCATGTCGAGCGAAGGGAACAGCGAGCGCTTCTGCCCCAGCGGTCCAATCTGTTGATTGGTCCAGTTGCTCTGGCCCGAAAAGCGGATGTTCTCCGAACCCGCCACGTTGATCGCCGGTCCGCCCGGACCGAGCAGGCTCTGGACCTGTTTGGGGAGCGGCGAGGGCAGCTTGAACGACAGCCCCCCGGTACCGGTGGTGGGCCCGGCTACCGCCGCTCGGGTGTTGATGGACTCGACGGATTTCTTGACCCACAAGCGCTGAAAATTGTCGCGCGACATCTGATCGGCATAGCTGTCGAAGGTCAGGCGCAGCGGCGGACCCACCGGAACCGTGTTCACCAGCGGCCCGGCGCTCACGGTGCCCGAATCGGGGTCGACGTTGACCCGCAGCGTGCGCGGGTCGAAGGTCAGCTTCAGCGCCACCCAGTTGTCCACGATCGGGGGCAGCGCGGCGGTCACGAAGTCGTTTTCGAGCGTCAGGCGGCTGACCGGTCGCCAGGGAGGCGGCAGGGTGTCCGCAGGGGCCGGCTTGGCCTTGTGAAGGCCAAACCCCGGGAAACCCTTGAGAGAGATTAGAAATGCCAGTGCTGGCAGGGTGGGCGCAATCGGCATTCATGCCCCGAAACACTCGCGCCACCTGCGGGGGAGGCGCAGCGGCGGACCGTCGCGACCGCGGCGAAATGGGCTAAGTCATGCCGCGGCAAATCCATTCGCTCCTCTTACGGCCCGTGGGGTAGGCTCCGCCCCCGTGGGTATCCTTCGTTCCTACATTCTCCGGCAGCACCTGGTTCCCTTTCTTCTCGGCTTCGGGGTCGTCACCTTCATCCTCGAGATGGACGCCCTGATCCAGTACATGGACCTGATCGTCAACCGGGGGGTCCCGGTACTGGTCGTCGGCCAGATCTTCGTGCTCTCCCTGGGCTTCGTGCTGGCCATGTCGTTGCCCTGCGCGGTCCTGGTGGCGGTCCTCATGACCTTCGGGCGGCTCTCGCAGGACAACGAGATCACCGCCATGAGGGCCGGCGGAGTGAACGTGGCCCAGGCCCTGGTCGCCCCGCTCGGGGCTTCGGTAGTCCTGGCCATCCTGATGACGCTGTTCAACAACCACGTGCTGCCCGACGCCAACCATGCATTTTTCAACCTCATGGTGGATATCGGCCGCATGCGGCCCACGGTCAAGCTGCAGGAGGGGGTGTTCATCACCGATTTCCCGGGCTACAACCTGCTGGTCCAGTCGGTGAACGGCCGAACCAACGAGATGAGCGGCGTGACGATCTACCAGCTGCGCGCCGGCGGACCTCCGACCACGATCTTCGCCAAGAAAGGCATGCTCTCCTACTCGCCCGACGGCCACACCGCGGTGCTGGAACTGAAGGACGGCGAGATCCACGACATTCCCCCCGACGAGGAGGGCGCGCGTCACTATCGCCGTCTGGTGTTCAAGACCCACACCATCAATATTCCCGGAGCCGGCGCGTTCCTCGAGCGCACGGTGCGCGATTCGCGCACCGATCGCGAGATGAGCGCGAAGGAGCTGATCGCCGTGCGTGACAGCATCACGCGTCAGTACCGGGACGCGGTGTTCGATCGCCGGCTGCGACTTCGCGGGCTCGGCGCCAGTCAGGCGGACCTCGCCGCGCTGACTCCCGAGCGCCAGCCGTGGCCCGCCCGGCTGACGGGCTGGCTGGCGCGCGTGATCCTCCACCGGCAGGAGTTCGAGGATGTCGCGCGGAACTCGCCGGTGGTGCGCGCCGAGTTCGACATGTGGAGACTGGAACGGGAGGCGCTGCTCAAGCGCATTGCCGGCCTGTCGGTCGAGATCCACAAGAAGTTCTCGCTGCCGACCGCCTGCGTGGTGTTCGTGCTGCTCGGCGCGCCGCTCGGCATGAGGGTGCGGCGCACCGGTCCGGCGGTCGCGTTCCTGTCGGTGCCGCTGTTCCTGTTCTATTACATGTGTCTGGTTGGCGGCGAAGAGCTGGCGGACCGGCTGCTGATCGCGCCGTGGCTGTCGATGTGGCTTCCGAATCTGGTGCTCGGACTCTGGGGAATCATCGCCACCTGGAAGGCCTGCGATCTGCCGTGGCCGACGATGCGATCGTCGGCGCAGCCGCGGGCCCGGCTGGCGCCCCGGAGCGCCGCGGCGTGAAGATTCTCGATCGCTACCTGCTGCGCGAATTCTCCGGTTATCTGGCGCTCGGCGTCACCGGCTTCGTGGTCATCCTGCTGGTGGTCGAGCTGTTCCAGCGCATCGACGTCTTCCTCGACCAGCACGCGCCGCCCCAGACCGTGGCGCGCTACCTGCTGCTCCAGGCCCCGCAGACCATCGTCCAGATCCTGCCGATTGCGATGCTACTGGCCACCTTTCTCGCGCTCGGCCAGCTGAACAAGTTCGGCGAGCTGGCCGCGATGCGCGCCGCCGGCCTCTCGCTGCTCCGCATCCTGCGCCCGATCATGGCGCTGTCGGTGCTGGTGACGCTCGGGGCGTTCCTGATCGACGAGCTGATCGTGCCGGGCGCGAACCGGGTGCGTGACGAGGTGCTCCACGAGCAGATCGAGCGCGTTCGCACCGAGCAGCCGACCGAGCGCGCCGACGTCACCTATCTCGGCGAGGGCGGGCGGATCTACATCATGCGGCTCTACCTGATCAAGGAGCGCCGCATGCACGAGGTCTCGCTGCAGGAATTCCACAACGGCGCGCTGGTGCGCCGCATCGACGCCGACGAGGCGAGCTGGAACGGCAGCGGCTGGACCTTCAGCTCGGGCGTGGTGCGCACCTTCGTGGGCGGGCAGGAGCAGGCACGCCCCTTCGATCGCATGACGGTGGGCGGGATTCGCGAGCGGCCCGAGGATTTCGCCCGCGAAACCCGCAATCCCGACGAGATGAGCTACGCTGAGCTGCGCAACTACGTCGAGCGTCTCCGCGCGAGCGGGGCGCGCGTGGCCGGCCATCTCGTCGATCTGCACCTCAAGCTGGCCCTGCCGCTGGTCAACCTGATCGTGATCATGATCGGCGCCTCGGTCGCGACCCGCCTGCGCTCGCAGAGCACCGCGCTCGGCTTCGGCCTGTCGATCGCGATCGCGATCGCCTACTACGCCTTCGTGCGGATGGGCCAGGCGTTCGGGCACAACGGTGCGCTGCCCCCCTACCTGGCGGCGTGGTCGGGGAATCTGGTGTTCGGCGGCGCAGGCGCCGTCATGCTCTGGCAGGCGCAGCAGCGCTAGGCGGTCGCTACACCTCGAACGCCGAGCCGATCGCGTCCACCCGGGCGCAGAATTCCACGTCGCGGGCGAAACCGGCGCCAAGGGAGCGCAGGTAACGGCCGTGCGAGCAACCTTCGAGCAGCGCGCGCACCGCGGCCGCATCCGGCGGCGCCAGCGCCTCCGCGATTCGCGCCCCGGGACCGGCGGCGTCGAATCCGCGCGCTCGCAGCGAACGCATCAGCCAGCCCGCGCATGCCGCGTCTTCGAGCGCAAAGCGCCCCAGCTTGCCGGCCGCCACCAGCCACACTTCTTCCGCGTTCGCCAGCCGCTCGGCGGTCGCGGTCACGTTGACGAACGCGGCGAGCAGGCGGCGATCGGCGCCCACCGCATGGCGCAGCGCCTGCGAACCGTTGGTGGAAGCGAACAGCAGAGTCCTGCCCGCGACGACCTCGCGCGAGTACTCGAACGGCGAGTTGCCGAGATCGAAGCCGGGCACTTTCTTTCCTTCTCGCTCGCCGCACAGCAGCGCGCCCGGATGCTGGTCGCGGAGCCGGAATCCTTCCGCGACGGTGCCGGCCGGGAGCACGCGCGCCGCGCCGTTCGAGAACGCCACCGAGAGCGAAGTGGTGGCGCGCAGCACGTCGATCGCGACCGCGACCGCGCCGCGGCCGGGCGCCGGACCGGGGGCAACCGCGCCAACGCTCCGCTCGAGCGGCAGGTGCAGATAATCGCGCGAGTCTCGCCGGGCCTCGACGTCGGCCGCCGCCGGGGCGGCGAGCACGACCCGCACGCGCTTCACGTCCGGCCCTTCGCCCGCTTCAGCGGGCGGCGACCGGCTCGCGATTCGCGAGCAGCTTCTCGACGAAGTGGGTGTCGAGGTCGCCGCGCCGGAACCGCTCGTCGCGCAGTGCGATCAGGTGGAAGGGAATCGTGGTCTTGATGCCCTCGACGATCATTTCCTCGAGGGCGATCTCCATGCGCCGAAGCGCTTCGCGCCGGTCCTTGCCGTAGGCGATCAGCTTGCCGATCATCGAGTCGTAATAGGGAGGAACCGAGTAGCCGGCGTAGACGTGGCTGTCCACCCGCAGGCCCGGGCCGCCGGGCTTGTAGAAGTAGGTGATCTTGCCGGGGCTCGGCCGGAAACCGTGCTCGAAATCCTCGGCATTGATGCGGCACTCGATGGCGTGGCCGGTCCACTCGATCTGCTCCTGAGTGAACGAGAGCTTCTCTCCCGCCGCCACCAGGATCTGCTCCTTCACCAGGTCGAGCTTGGTGACCTCCTCGGTCACCGGATGCTCCACCTGAATGCGCGTGTTCATTTCCATGAAGTAGAACGAGCCGTCCTGATCGAACAGGAATTCCATGGTGCCGGCGTTCACATAGCCGATGGATTGCGCGCCCCGCACCGCCATCGAGCCCACCTTGCGCCGCTGCTCCGAACTCAGGAATGGACTCGGCGATTCCTCGATGAGCTTCTGGTGATTGCGCTGCACCGAGCATTCACGCTCGCCGAGATGAACCAGGGTGCCGTGGGTGTCGCCGAACAGCTGGAACTCGATATGGCGCGGCCGGCCGATGTATTTCTCGAGATAGACCGCGCTGTTGTTGAAGGCTGCGCCGGCCTCGGCCTGGGCGATGCCAAACCCGGCGCGCAATTGTTTCTCGTCGTGAGCCACGCGCATGCCGCGACCGCCGCCGCCGGCCGCCGCCTTGATGATGACCGGAAATCCGATCTGCCGGGCCAGCTCGAGCGCCGAGTCGGCGTCGTCCAGCACGCCTTCGCTGCCGGGAACCACCGGGAGCCCGGCGTCCTTCATGGTCCGCCGCGCGACCGCCTTGTCGCCCATCTTGCGGATCATCTCGGGGGTCGGGCCGATGAAGCGGAACCCGCACGAGGCACAAACCTCGGCGAAATGGGCGTTCTCGGACAGGAAACCGTAGCCGGGGTGGATGGCGTCCACGCCGGTCACTTCCGCGGCGGAGATCAGTCGCGCGATGTAGTTGTAGGACTGGGCGGGGGGCGGCGGGCCGATGCACACCGACTCGTCGGCGAGTCGGACGTGCAGGCTGTCCCGGTCGGCTTCGCTGAACACCGCCACGGTGGCGATGTTGAGCTCGCGGCACGCGCGGATGATCCGCAATGCGATTTCGCCACGATTGGCCACCAGGACCTTGCGGAACATCCTCCTCCTACTGGCTCATCCAGCCGGGACGATTGCCTCCACCGGTCTGCCCGGGCGGCTGCGAGCCGACGGGCGCCGAGCCCCCCATGCTCGCCCCGAAGCCACCGCCGCTCTCTTCCGCGGCATCCACCGCCTGCCAGGTGCGGTCCGAGGTCGCCGAGATTCCCTTGAGCTTGAGACTCAGTTCGTTGGGGTTGGAGCTGTTCCGCAGGGCCTCCTCCTCGGAGATCACGCCATCGCGCAGCAAGCTGAGGATCGACTGATCGAAAGTCTGCATGCCGTACTGAGTCACTCCCTCCGCCACCACCTGGCGGAGCAACGGCGTCTTTTCCTGGTCCATGATGTATTCGCGCACCGTGGGCGTGGAGACCATGATCTCGGCCGAGGGCACGCGACCTGCGCCGTCTTTCCTCGGAATCAGTCGCTGCGAGATGACGGCGCGCAGGTTGGTGGCGATCGAGAGGCGCACTTCGTCGTGCTGGTGCGGTGGATAGAACGAGATGATGCGCTGGATGGTCTGCATGACGTCGGTGGTGTGCAGCGTCGACAGCACCAGGTGGCCGGTGTCGGCCGCCATCAGCGCGGTGCTCATGGTGTCGAGGTCGCGGATTTCGCCGACCAGGATGATGTCGGGGTCCTGGCGCAGCACGTACTTGAGGCCGTCGTGGAACGAGCGGGTGTCCAGCCCGACCTCGCGCTGGTGGATGTACGAGAGCCGGTCCCGGTGAAGGAACTCGATGGGGTCCTCGACGGTGATCACGTTGCGCGAAGTCACCTTGTTGATCGAATCGATCATCGCCGCGAGCGTGGTGGACTTGCCCGAGCCGGTACGCCCGGTCACCAGGATCAGTCCGCGCGGCGAGAACGCCAGCTCGCGCACCACCGGAGGCAGCGTGAGATCGTCGATGCTCGGCACCTCGACCGGCACGTGCCGGAGGGCGAGCGCCGGGGTGCCGCGCTGCATGAAGATGTTGGCGCGGAACCGGGCGAGCCCCGACACGCCGAAGGCGAAGTCGATCTCGCTGTGGGTCGAGAAGTAGAGGCGCTGCTCCTCGTTGAGCAGCTGGTTGCTCACCTCGCGCAGCTCGGTGGCGCTGGGCGGCGGCTCGTCGAGCGTGTAGAGCACGCCGTCGACGCGCACCACGGGCGGGGTTCCCGCCTTGAGATGAAGGTCGCTCGCTCGCGCGGCGATCATCTTATCGAGCACGGTGCGGATGTTCATGGCGCTCCTTCGCCCACGGCGTCGTTCAGGCCGGCTCGATCAAGAAGAGCTTCTGACCGAACTCCACCGGATGGCTGTTCTCGACCAGAATCTGGACCACCCGCCCGCGCACTTCCGATTCGATCTCGTTCATCAGCTTCATGGCCTCGACGATGCACACCGTCTGCCCCACCTCGACCATGTCGCCCACCTCGACGTACGGATCGGCGTCCGGCGCCGGCGCGCGATAGAACGTCCCCACCATCGGAGAGGTGATCGCCACCGATTTGTCGGCAACCGCCGTCTCGGCCGCCTTCGCGTCCGAGGACGATCGTGCCGACGGCGTCGGCGCGGCCGCGAAGGCCTCCCCCGGTGACGGCGCCTGCCGCATCACGCCTGCCGCCGAAATGCGAATGGTGCGCCCGCCGGAGGTGACCTCGAGCTCGCCGATGCCGGTGCGCTGAACCAGACGGATGAGCTGGCGGATGTCCGCGAGCGGCACCCTTCCGGACGGCGCACCGCCGGAGTTATCGGCGCCCGCCGAGGCGGACTTCACGTCGCGCGCGGCCCCGGAGCGCTTCGCTTCCTTGCGCGGGCGCGCAGCGACGGGCCTACGCGATCGCGGCACGGTCGAGGACCCCGGCGAGAGCGCGAAGCGCCAGCGAGTAGCTGTCGGCGCCGAATCCCTGCACCACTCCCACCGCTTTTCCGGCGGTCAGCGATTGGCGGCGGAAGCTCTCGCGCGCCTGCGGGTTCGAGAGATGGACTTCGACCACCGGGACCGCGCACGCCGCCACCGCGTCGCGCAGCGCGACGCTGGTGTGTGTGAGGCCGCCGGGGTTCAGGACGATGCCGTCGAAGGAACGCCCGGCGAGCGCGGGCAGGCTTAAGTAGATCGCGTCGATCAGCACACCCTCGTGGTTGCTCTGAAGGGATTCGACCTCGCAACCGAGCTGACTTCCCAGCTGGCGCAGCCCCGCGTCGATCTGGTCGAGAGTCGCGGCGCCGTACACCTCGGGCTCACGCGTCCCGAGCGCCTGAAGGTTGGGGCCGTGCAGGACCAGGATGCGTCGCATCGGGCCTCCATGGCCTCCGCCTGACGGTGCCCGGCGCCTCAATTCCCGGCGCCGGCTTCCTTCAGGGCCGCCTTCACCCGACGGCCCTCAATTGAACGCGGGACGCTAGCAAAGCCCAATCGGGGCGTCAATACCCAGCGCACTTCCCGACCGCGTCTTTTCTTGTCGACGCGCATCGCGCGTTCGAGCCGCGAGATTCGAAGCGGCGGCAGCCGGCTCGGGAGCGCCAGCGCGTCGAGCAACGCTTCGAGTCGGGCGCGATCCGCATCGGGCAGCCCGACCTCGCGCACCGAGAGCCGCGCGGCCACCCGCATGCCCAGTGCGATCGCCTCGCCGTGGAGAAGTCTTCGATATCCCAGCGCGGCCTCGATCGCGTGGCCGAGCGTGTGGCCGAAGTTGAGCGCGGTCCGCGCCCCGGCCTCGCGCTCGTCGGCGAGCACGATGCGCGCCTTGGCCCGAACCGCGAGCTCTCCGGCACGGGCCAGGGCGGCGGGCTCGGCGCCCGCCAGCGCCGAACGGTGCGCTTCGCACCATCGAAACAACCGGGCGTCGACTGCGAATCCCATCTTCACGACCTCGGCGAGTCCCGCGCGAAGCTGCCGCGCCGGAAGGGTGCCAAGCGTCGCGGCGTCGATCAGCACTCCGGCCGGCTGGTGGAAAGCGCCGACCAGGTTCTTGCCTTCCGGGAGGTCGATGGCGGTCTTGCCGCCGACGCCGCTGTCCACCTGGGCGAGCAGCGTGGTGGGAACGGCGATCCACGGCACGCCGCGCAACCAGCTGGCCGCGGCGAATCCCGCGAGGTCACCGACCACGCCACCACCGAGCGCCACCACCAGGTCCGCGCGGCTGAACTCGAGCCTGGCGAGCTCACGCCAGAGTCGCTCGAGCTGATCCGCGTTCTTCGAACGCTCCCCGGCCGGAATGGCGAACGAGGCGACCTCGATCCCGGCGCGACGCAGCGAGGAGCGTGTCGCGCGGCCGTAGAGCGCGCCCACCCGCGTGTCGGTGACGAGCAGCGCGCGTCGCGCGCCGGTGATCCGGCGGGCGAATGCTCCGACGCGCGCGAGACCGCCGGAGTCGAACCGGACCCGAGTGCGCGACGAAGCTCCCGGATAGAGAAGTCCGAACTCTTTCACTCGCGGCGCGGAGCTTGACTCTGACCCTTGAGCTGCTCGAGCTGCCGGTTGAGCTCCTGAATCTGGCGCTCGAGATCCGAGATGCGATCCGGGGAGGTGGAGTTGGAACGCGCCGACGACGTCGCGGCAGCGGATGCGGTGAGCGCCCAGCTCGGTGCCACGTCGGGCGATTCGCCGAGCAACGCGCTTCCGACCTTCTGCAGGTCCTGGCGGACCCACACCAGGCCCACCGCGGTTCCCGGCGGGGTGGCGGCCACCCATCGCGCCAGCTGGCCGGGATACTCGACGCGCTCGCCATCGAATCCGACGATCAGATCGCCGCGCTGCAATCCGAGCTTCGCCGCCGGGCCACCGGGAATCACGCTCTCGACCAGGGCGCCGATCGGCACCTGGCTTCCGCGCTCGGTCTCGCTCGGCACCGACGCGCCGCTGGTGGTGACGCCGAGATAGCCGTGGCGCACGCGGCCGTCGCGGCGCAGCGCGTCGTAGACGCGCGACAGGGTCTCGACCGGCAGCACGAAGCTCATGCCGGTCGGGCGGCGCTCGCCGTCGGAAGTGGCGCCGATATCGGGCGAGCCGAGCTCGCCCTGAACGATGCCGATCAGCTCGCCGCGGGCATTGACGGCCGCGCCGCCGCTGTTGCCGGGCGACACCGTGTTCGAGAGCTGGAGCAGCGAAAGGCGCGGCTCGCTGTAGAACGCGTTGATCGTGCCCACCGATTCGGTGAGCTGGAAGCGGTAGGAGGCGCCCTCCGTCAGAACCCAGTCGCCGATTTGAGGGGGCCGTTCGGTCGCGAGGTGCAGGACGGGCAGGCGGACCCCGGGCACACGCAACAGCGCGACGTTGAACACCGGATCCACGCCGGCGATGCTCGCGTCGAGCTGCAGGCCGTTGGCGGTGCGCACCACCACCCGGTCGGCTCGCAGCACAACGCTGGCGGTGGTGAGGATCGCGCTCTCCTCGACCGCGACCCCCGAGCCGACGCGGGTGTGAACTCCCGAGACGGTTCTCCCGGTCCGATGATCGCGATGCTCTTCGTTGCTGAGCGAGACCACCACGACCACCGAGCCGCGCACCCGCTTCGACATCGACGCGACGTCGGTCTGGAGCGCCGAGAGGTCGGACTGGGGAAAGGCAGGCGTCGCGGAGCACAGCAACGCCACGAGCGAGACCAGGGCGAGCGCCCTGTAGCGCTGGTCCCGCGGCCCGGCTCCGGCGAATCTCATCCCGGTACTCCTAGAAAGTGATGACCGCCCTCTCGCCCTGAGTGGCGCCGGAGGAGTGAGTCACCGAGGCACGCCCGCGATGGAGCGTCACCGGATCGAGGATGAATTCCACGTCGGCCGAATGGTCGAACAGGCTGTCGGGCAGCGGCGCGTTGGCGGCGAGATTGGCCGGCAGACGCGAATCGATCGCACGGGCCGCCCCGTGCGACGGGGCCGCCGGCGAATGGACCAGGACCGGCTCCGTCACCGACTGACCGACGGGGGCACGCTGGGCAACCCGTGGGGAGCGCGAGCCGGACAGCCACGGCCCCAGCACCGTCAGCGTGAGCAGCAGCACGGCAGCCGCTCCGGCCGTGATCGGCACCCACTGCGGGCGGAGCTGTGGGAGTCGGTCGGGAGCGGTCTCCGACCGTCTCGCCCGTTGCAGGGCGCGCTCGGCCAGATCGGGTGAGGCCTCGATGCGCGGGAGCGATCCCAGCAGCTCGAGGGTTCGGGCGTACTGCTCGTAGTCGCGCCGGCACGCCGGGCAGGAGGCGAAGTGTCCCTCGAGCCATTCGCGCTCGGCTTGCGTCGTTTCGTCGTCCCAGAAGGCTGCGAACAACCTGCGGGCATGGGTGCAGTTCATGAGTCGCCTTCGTCGCGCAGTAGCGGTTGGAGCTTGCGCTTCAGCATGGTCCGGGCCCGGTTGATGCGCGAACGCACCGTCCCGCCGGGGATGCCGAGCACTTGTGCGATCTCCTCGTACGGAAGTCCTTCGAGATCTCTCAAAACCACGGCCAGTCGGTACTTCTCAGGGACGGTGCCGATCGCGCGCGCCATCGCCTCCTGCAGCTGCTCGCGTTCCATCGAGCGCTCCGAACCCTCCGTCGGGTCGGCGAGAATCGGCGCGCTGTCCTTGAGCAGATCCTGCAGGGCGTCGAGGCTGAACCAGTGCCGTTTGCGGACCCGTCGCCGGATCTCGTTCTTGGCCAGGTTCGCCGCGATCGTGAACAGCCAGGTGGAGAACTTCGAGCCTCGCCGGTAGTTTCGCCGGTGCACGTAAACCCGGACGAAGACTTCCTGCGCGAGGTCGTCCGCGCTCTCCCGGTCGTTCAGGACCCTGCTGATGAGATTGATCACGCGGCCTTGAAAGCGCCGGACCAGCTCCGTGAATGCCCGCTCCTCGTCCTCGGAGACCCGGGCCATCAGGTCTTCGTCCGAGAGGCGGACAATGGGAGGAGGAACCGGATCGCGATCAGGCGCCACGTGCACTCTCACCCGGAGGTGTTACCCCTGGCCGGCCGGGCCGGTTCCCGGGGAACTAGCGGGTGGCCTCCAATTTGGAACGGACCCGCTGGTTGGTGCTGTCGGAAGCCAGGCTCTTCCGGTACTGCTCGCGGGCCAGTTCGGGCAGCTTC
Organism: Candidatus Sulfotelmatobacter sp.; assembly: GCA_035498555.1. NCBI lineage: Bacteria > Pseudomonadati > Acidobacteriota > Terriglobia > Terriglobales > Candidatus Korobacteraceae > Candidatus Sulfotelmatobacter > Candidatus Sulfotelmatobacter sp. Next base: position 13,794 of record DATKAB010000161.1, on the reverse strand, counting down.
AGGTCCCGGTAGACGTCCCCCAGGTGCTCCCGCACCACCGGGTCCCCGCCGGTGAGCCGGACCGCCCGCTCGAGCTGCTCCCGGGCCTCCTTGAGCCTTCCCAGCCGGTAGTAGACCCACCCCAGCGAGTCGATGAAGGCCCCGTTATCGGGCTCCTGGGCCACGGCCTTCTGGATCAGCTCGCTGGCCTCGGCCAGATCCCGGTTGTGGTCGGCGAGCAGGTAGCCGAGGAAGTTGAGCACGTCGGGCTGGCTCGGGGCCATGGACAGGGCCTGCCGGGCCACGGCGACGCTCCCGTCCACATCCCCCATCTGCTCCTTGCAGAAGGCCAGATCGAGCAGGATCCCCGGCTGATCGGGGTGCTCCTGGCGCAATTTCTCCCAGACCTCGGCGGCCTCGCTCCAGTGCTTGGCCTGCTGCGAGACCCTCCCGAGCAGCACCCGTGCGGCCAGGGAGTCGGGGGCGAGCGAGACTGCCTCGCGAGCGTGGGCCAGCGCCCGGTCGAAGTCATTGTTGAGTGATTCGGCCCGTGCGAGGAGCATGGGGCCGCGCCAGTCGCCGGGGTGGGCCTTCTCCCAGTCCCCGGCCAGCCTCACGCCTTCGGCCGCGCGCTGGTGCCGGGACAGCACGACCGCCGAACGCCACACCCATTGAGGATCGTTGGAGTCGAGCGCGCGCAGCGCGCGCAGCCGTTCCTCGCCGGCCTGTGGCTGGCCGGCGTGAAAGGCCAGATCCGCCTCGGTCTCGAGCGCCTCCGGGTCGGAAGGCCGCGCCTCGCGCACCCGCTTCGCCTCGCGATAGGCCTCGTCCCAGCGCTGGCGACCGGCGAGCAGCGACACCAGGCGCTGGCGCGTCGCGGTGTCGTCCGGGTGCACCGAGAGGTGGTGCTTGTACATCTCGATCGCGCTGTCGTCGTTGCCCAGCCCCTCGTCGATCCAGGCCTGCAGGAAGTCGGTTCCCGGCCGGAGCGGGTTCAAGTCCTTCGACTGGGCGAGCGCCGAATCCGCGCCGGCGAAGTCGCCGAGCCGGGCGCGCGCGCCGGCCAGCTGGAACCAGGCCTCGGCGTCGCCGTCTTCGAGGTCGACGGTTTCCTCGTAAGCGTGCTCCACGAGATCGAGGCGATTCTCTCGCTCGGCGACACGGCCCAGCGTGCGCCAGTACTCGGCCTGCTCCGAGTCGGCGGCGACGCACTTCTGAAGGGAGGCCAGCGCCTCGGTCGATCGACCCAGATTGAATAGCGCAGAGCCCTTGAGCCAGAGCGAGCGAGCGTCGTTGGGCGCCACCACCAGCGCGCGCTCGGCGAACTCAAGCGATCGGTTGAGATCCCCTCGCTGGGCGCACAAGTCACTGATCCGACGCATCGCCTCGAGCGAACGCGGATCGCTGGTGAGCACGTGGTAGTACTCGCCGAGCGCGCCGTCGATGTCGCCCTCTTCTTCGAGCAGGCGGCCCTGCGTGTAGCGCTGGAGCGCCTCGGCGCTCGGATAGGAGGTCGAATCGCGGGTGGAAACCGGCGCGGCGGCCAGCGCCAGCAGAAGGATGCCGAGAATCATGTCATGAGCCTAGCATGCGGCCCCGAGTGGTCGGTGATCGCGTCCACCGATTCACCTGCGACCGCGCCGCCGGCCGAAGCTTCGCGAGGGTTGCGAGGCAGACCTGGCGGGCCCCGCCGGAGCACGCTCGCGGGTTGGCTCGACGGATTCCGGTCCGTGCTCCGCCTCGCGCCGTGGCTCGTCCCCGCTCACGCGGACCGGCCGCTCCTCGATTTCGAGCTCGGGCTCCGGCTCGGGTTCGGGTGCCACCTCGTGCCGTTCCTCCTCGGCCTCGAACTCCCGAAGCGGCTCGGCCGGGCTCGTGGAGGATCCTTCGAACCCCGAGGGCTCGACGTGGAACACGTGGTCGGGCCCCTCGGGTCGGCCCACCTCTTCGTGCTCATCGTCGTATTCGAAGCGCGGGGGCGGCTCGATCTCGGGTCGCTCTTCGGTCTCCGCCTCGGACTCGGCCGGCTCGATCGAGGGCAGCCGGCGACTCGGCGTGGCCAGCCGTCCGCTCTCCGTCTCGACCGGCGCTTCGGCCGCGCCCGGGGCGGGCGTGACGCCTTCCCCGCGACGGCGGCCGCGACCACCCCGGCGGCCACGGCGACGGCGGCGAGCTCCCGATAGCTCGTCGGACTCGAGCTCCCCGTCCTCGGCCAGATCGGGCGCCGCGGCGGGCGGGCTCGGGTAGGCCCCTTCCGTGGGCGTGGTCCTCGCGCCCCCGCGCTCTTCGACTTCGCGCCGGAGCTCAGCGGAGGGCCGGCGCCGCTCGGTGTCGCGTTCGGGTCGGGTCGCCCTCCCCGCATCGCGCGGGGCCCCGGCTCTTTCGAGGGCGTCACGGGCCGCGGCCTGTTCGGCCTCCTTCTTGTTGCGCCCGCGCCCTTCCCCGAGATTGCGCTTGCCGACCATCACCTCGACCAGGAAGTGCTTCGAGTGATCGGGGCCCATCTCGCTGCGAATGCGATAGACGGGATGCGTGCGCCAGGTGCTCTGCACGTACTCCTGCAGGTGACTCTTGTAGTTGGTGTGACGCTTGTCGGCCACGATCTCGCCGGCCTCGCGCAGCAACCAGCGATGGATGAACTCGCGCGCCGCCTCGAATCCCTGATCGAAATAGATCGCTCCGATCACCGCCTCGAACGCGTCGGCGAGGATCGAGAGGCGCTGGCGGCCGCCCGATTCCACTTCCGAGTGGCTCATCAGCACGAACCGGCCGAGGCCCATGGCCAGCGCGCGCCGCGAGAGAATCGCCTTCGAGACCAGCAGCGACTTGTTCTTGGTGAGCTCGCCCTCGTGCTCGTCGGGGTGGAGCCGGTACAGGAATTCGCTGGTCACCAGCCCGAGCACCGAGTCGCCGAGGAATTCGAGGCGCTCGTTGGAGGCGCGCGGCCCCTGCCCGGTCACGCTCAGGTAGGAACGGTGGGTCAGGGCCAGCTTGAGCAGATCGAGATTCGCGAATTGAAGTTGGAAGTGCCGCTGGAATTCCTCGAGCGTGCGGACTTCCTGTTGTGAACGGCTGGCGCCCGGCGCCGGTTGAGGTTCGCCGCCGAACAGCCGCTTGATCCAGCCGAGCAGGCCGGCCGGTGGGGGTGGCGGCGGCGAGGGACGGCGCGAGCGCGAGCGACCGCGGCCGCCTCGGCGGCGCGGTCGTCCTTTCAGCTCGCGGCTCTCATCGCCAGCGTCACGTTGTGTCCTCCGAACCCGAACGAGTTCGAGATTGCGGCCTTCACTGGAATCGTTCGGGCCTGTTGGGGAACGAAATCGAGATCGCATTTGGGATCCGGCTTCTCCAGATTGATGGTGGGTGGCACGATCCCCCGCGTGATGGTCAGTGCGGTCACGACCGCCTCGAGTCCGCCGGCCGCACCCAGCAGGTGCCCGGTCATGGACTTGGTCGAGCTCATCATCAGCCGGCGCGCATGTTCGCCGAACACGTCCTTCACCGCGGCGACCTCGATGGGGTCGCCTGCCGGCGTGGAGGTGCCGTGGGCGTTGATGTACTGGACCTCGTTGGGCGACATGCCGCCATCCTGCAGCGCGCGCCTCATCGCGCGCGCCGCGCCGTTCCCATCTTCGCTGGGAGCGGTCATGTGGTAGGCGTCTCCGGAGGCCCCGTAGCCGACAAGCTCGCAGAGGATCGATGCGCCGCGACGCCGTGCGTGTTCCTCGGTTTCGAGAATCAGCACGCCCGCGCCTTCACCGACCACGAATCCGTCCCGATCCTGGTCCCAGGGACGGCTCGCGCGTTGGGGTTCGTCGTTGCGCGTGGAAAGCGCTCGCATGTTGCCGAAACCCGCCACCGCCATGGGCGTGATCGTGGCTTCGGCACCACCCGCGAGCATCATGTCGGCGTCCCCTGCGCGCAACAGTCTCAGGGCTTCGCCGATCGCGTGCGCCCCGGAGGCGCACGCGGACACCGTGCAGAAATTCGGACCGCGCAGGCCGAATTGAATCGAGACCTGTCCGGCGGCCATGTCGGAAATCATCATCGGAATGAAAAACGGGCTGACGCGTCCCGGTCCCTTCTCGAGCAGGGCGCGATGTTGCGACTCGAAGGTCTCCATGCCGCCGATCCCGGAGCCGATCAGGACTCCGAATCGATCGAGATTCACCTTCGACCGGTCGATTCCGGAGCGCTCGAGCGCTTCGTGGCTGGCCATGACCGCGAACTGGACGAAGCGATCCATGCGCTTCGCCTCCTTGCGATCGAGCACCGGCTCCACCGAGAAGTCCTTCACCTCGCAGGCGAAGCGCGTCTCGTAGGCGCTGGTATCGAACCGCGTGATCGGGCCCGCGCCCGACTTCCCGGCGATCAGCTCGCTCCAGAATCGCTCCATGTCGTTCCCGATCGGCGAAATGACTCCCGCCCCGGTCACGAACACCCGGGATCCTGTTTCCGACATCGGCACCTCGATCAATGAGTTTGACGGCGAAACGACAGCGGCGCGTCGCGCGCGCCCGGCCACTCTCCCGGCCTTTGGCGCGCGCCTTCGCCAACGCTCAGGCCTTCCCGGCGGTCTGAGTCTTGAGGTAGTTCAGCGCGTCGCCCACCGTCCGGAGCTTGTCCGCGTCCTCGTCGGGAATATCGATGCCGAATTCCTCTTCGAGAGCCATCACCAGTTCGACGATGTCGAGCGAGTCGGCGCCCAGGTCCTCGATGAACTTGGCCTCGGGCGACAACTGCTTGGCGTCCACCTCGAGTTCCTTGGCGATGATCTCCTTCACCCGGTCTTCGCTGAAAGCTGCCACGTTGCTCACCTCCTGTGGTTATGGATCCGTTTCGAATTCACGACATGACCATGCCGCCGTCCACCGTGAACACCTGTCCGGTGATGTAGGCGGCACGGGGTGAGGCCAGGAACGCCACCAGTTCGGCCACCTCCTCGGGGCGGCCGAGCCTGCCCAGCGGAATCTGGGCGAGCAGCGCCGTGCGCGCCGCCTCGGGCAGGTTCGCGGTCATGTCGGTCTCGATGTAGCCCGGACAGACCGCGTTCACCGTGATGTTGCGGCTCGACAACTCGCGCGCCAGAGCGCGCGTCAGACCCAGCAGGCCGGCCTTCGAGGCGGCGTAGTTGGCCTGGCCGGCATTCCCGATCAAGCCCACCACCGACGAGATGTTCAGGATGCGGCCGCTGCGCGCCTTCATCATCGAGCGCACCACCGCGCGCGTGCAGCGGAACGCTCCCGCCAGATTGGTGTTGATCACTTCCTCCCACTGCGCGTCGGTCATGCGCAGGAACACTCCGTCCCGGGTGACGCCGGCGTTGTTGACCAGCACGTCCACGCGGCCCAGCGACTCGAGCGCCGCGCCGAATGCCGCCTCGATCGAGCGCGTGTCGGCCACGTCGGCCGGAAACGCATCGGCGCGACCGCCCGCCTCGCGCACTGCCGCGACCGCGGCACGCGCCTTGTCCTCGTTGCGATTGAAGATCGCCACCGCCGCGCCGCGGGCGGCCAGCGCCGTGCTGATCGCGAGCCCGATGCCGGTCGCGCCCCCGGTCACGAACGCGACCTGACCCGCCAGCTCCCTGGATTCGGAACCCGTCACCGCTCCCGCCGTCTGGGTCATGGCTCAGGCTCCGGCCGCGCCGACGCGACCGACGCCGAGCGCATCGAGAGTTCCGTTGAGGCTCTCGGGATCCTCGACATTCCAGGATGCCGCCTGCTTGTCGAGCGTGCGCAGCAGCCCGCGCAGGACCTTGCCGGTTCCCACCTCGAGGAAGCCTTCCACGCCGGAGATCAACATGCCGCGCATGGTCTCTTCCCAGCGCACCGCGCCGAGCAGCTGCGCCTTGAGCGCGGCCCGGATCTCGTCCGGCTTCTGAACCGGCTGCGCCGACACGTTGGCGATCACCGGCACGCGCGCCGCCTCGACCGGCGTTTCGTCGATGGCTCGCGCCAGCCCCTCGGCGGCCGGGCCCATCAGCGGCGAATGGAACGCGCCGCTCACCTCGAGCCGGATCGCGCGGCGTGCGCCGCGCGCCCTGGCGTGCTCGCAGGCGGCGTCCACCGCGGCCGGGTCGCCCGAGATCACGATCTGCCCGGGAGCGTTGAGGTTGGCCGGGACCGCGACGCCGGCCGAAACCGCCTCGCGGCAGGCGGCGTCCACGTCGGCGAGCGACAGGCCGAGAATGGCCGCCATCGCGCCCGGCCGATCGAGCCCGGCCTGATACATGAGCTCGCCACGGCGCCTCACCAGCCGGAGCGCGTGCTCGAAGCACAGTGAGCCGGCGGCAACCAGCGCCGAATACTCGCCGAGGCTGTGGCCCGCGACCCGATCGGGCTGGACTCCCGCAGCGCTCAACAATCGATGAGCCGCGATGCTGTGCGTGAGCAGCGCGGGCTGCGCATGGATGGTCTTGCGCAACTCCTCCTCGGGGCCCTCCCAGCACAGCTTCGAGAAGCCCTCGCCGAGCACCGCGTCGGCAATCGCGAAGGTTTCTCGCGCCGCGGGGTAGGCCTCGGCCAGGGCGCGGCCCATGCCCACCGCCTGCGACCCCTGCCCCGGGAAGAGGAAGGCGAGTCTCACGCCGCCCCTTCGCGCGCGCTCGCCACCGCGACCTCGCGGGCGGAAGCGATCGGAGCCGGTTGCGTCCACTTCATGATCGAAGCCCCCCAGGTCACGCCGCCCCCGAAGGCCACGAAGCCGATCCGATCGCCGACCTTGATCCGGCCGCCGCGCAGCGCTTCGTCGAGGCTGATGGGGATCGAGGCCGACGAGGTGTTGCCGTACCGCTGGATGTTGACCAACACCTTGTCAGGCGAAACGCCGAGCCGCTCGCGCACCGCGTCGATGATGCGGAGGTTGGCCTGGTGCGGGATGAGCAGATCGATGTCGGCGGCGGTGAGTCCGGCCTCACTCATGGCCTCGCGCGTGCTCTCGTCCATGGCGCGCACCGCCACCCTGAACAGCTCCTTGCCCTTCATCTTGATGTACTGGCCGTGGGCCGCGAGGGTTTCGGCGCTGGAAGGCATCCTCGAGCCACCGGCCGGGATCTCGAGGATTTCTCCAAGGTCGCCGTCGCTCCTTATCGAGATCGAGAGCACGCCGTCGCCAGGCGCGCACGGCCGCAACACCACCGCTCCGGCGCCATCTCCGAACAGCACGCAGGTGTTGCGATCGGTGTAGTCCACGATGCGTGACAGCACCTCGACGCCGATCAGCAGAACGTTCTCGGCCAGCCCGGTGCCGATCAGGCCGCGCCCGAGCGCCAGGCCGTAGATGAATCCGGTGCACGCCGCGGACACGTCGTAGGCGGCGGCATGCTTGCAGCCGAGCCTGGCCTGCACGGTGCACGCGCACGATGGCAGGAAGCGATCGGGCGTGGTGGTGACGACGATGATCTGGTCGACTTCCTGGCTGGTGATCCCGGCGCTCTCCAGCGCGCGCTGAGCGGCGATCACGGCCAGATCCGAGGCCGCCTGATCGGGGCGCGCGATCCGGCGCTCCTCGATGCCGGTCCGCTCACGAATCCACTGATCCGAGGTGTCCACCATCTTCTCGAGATCGAAGTTGGTCAGCACTCGATCCGGCACGTACATGCCGGTTCCGGTGATGGTGACGCCGCGAATCGCCTCAGGCCGCGCTGTCATGATCCGCTTGGATCTCCTCGCGAATGTGCTCGTTCACCTTCTGTTCCACGAATCGAACCATGGTTCGAATCGCGCTGCGGAAAGCCCTGGCGCGACTGCTGCCATGACCGATGAAACATACGCCATCCACGCCGAGCAGCGGCGCGGCCCCGAACTCTTCCCAGTCGATTTCGGACCGCAGGCGGCGCAGCGCCCGAGCCATGAACAGCGCACCGAATCTGGCGAGCGGATCGCGTTCGACTTCAGCACGCACCATGTGGGTGAGCAGTCCCGCCAGGCTCTCGGCGGTCTTCAACACCACGTTGCCGGTGAAGCCATCCGTGACCACCACGTCGCAGGTGTCTTTGAACAGATCCCGCCCCTCCACGTTGCCGATGAAGTTGAGATGCCGGGCGCGCCGCATGAGCGGCTGGGTTTCGAACACCAGCGCGTTGCCCTTGCTCTCCTCCTCTCCAATCGAGAGCAACCCGACCCGAGGGTTCTCCCGCCCGTGAAGATAGCGCGCGTATACCGATCCCATGTGCGCGAATTGCACCAGGTAGGAGGGTTTGCATTCGGCGTTGGCCCCGACATCGAGCACCACCGTGCCGCCCGCGGGATTCGGGAAGAACGCAGTGAGCGCGGGCCGCGAGACCGATTCCAGCCGTCCCAGCCCGAGCAGCGCGGTCGCGACCACCGCGCCGGTGTTGCCGGCACTGAAGATGGCGTCGACTTGTCCATCCTTGTGGAGCTGGGTCAGGACGCCGAGGGAGGAGCCGCTGCGACGGGCGGCCATCGCCGCCTTATCGGCCATTTCGACCTTTTCGGCGGCATGCACCACCTTGACCGGGAGCTCTCCGAGATGGGCGCGTTCGAGGAGCGGCGTGATCTCGGCCTCGTCGCCCACCAGCGTGACCTGGAAGCGGCCCGGCATTTCTCGGGCGGCGAGCGCCACGCCTTCGACCACGACCGAAGGGCCGTAGTCTCCCCCCATCGCGTCAATCCCGATCTGCGGGATCGAGGGCATCAGGGCGTACTCGAGCGCCTAGTCTTCGCGAGGCAGAACGATCTCTTCCCCGTCGTAGAATCCGCAGCTGGGGCAGATCCGATGGGGTTGACGGGGGCTTCCACAGTGGCTGCACGTATTGAGGCCGGGGCGCTTGAGCTTCCAGTGCGTGCGCCGTTTGCGGCCGCGCGTGCTCGAATGACGTCGCTTGGGAACCGCCATGTGACCCGACTCCTTCCTACGGTCGCGCGTCGCCGCCGCTCAAACGGCCGGCGGCGCGCACCCGCATGGACCCAGATTTAGATTCGCCCCGCACCGCGCACACAGACCCCGACAATCGGGGCGGCACCGCGGTGTCATGGGCACCTCGAGCAGCAGCGTCTCGCGCACCTGCTCGCGCAAATCCAGCCGCCGCCCATCGTGAAACATCATGTAGTCGTCCCGCTCCAGCGCCTCGTCGAGCCCCGCGTGGCGGCCGCTGGGCCGTTCGGCGAAGACCTGGAACGGGACGCGAAGCGGCATGTCGAACGGCTCGAGACAGCCCACGCACTCCAGGTGCGTCACGGCCTCGAGTTCGCCCCGGACCGAGACCTGTTCCCCGCTCTTCTCGACGCGAAGACGGCCCCACACCTTCCCGGCCCAAGCCCCGGCCTCGAGCCCGACCTGATCGGGTCGGGCCTCGACCACCACCTGGCTCGCTCCGGCCGGAAGCGTTGCGAGATCGAGGGTAAACGCATCCATGGTGTCTTGGACCGGCCGAGGGGCACGACCCTAAAGACGCGGCACGCTAGCACAGCGCGCCAAACGCCGTCCAGCCTGAGGTGCGCGACTGCACGCGCGGGCAGCGAGCCGGGAGGCGCCTTCCACGCCGGGCCTACCGCGCGAGTGCCGCGACTCCGAAGAACAGCTTGACCTCGCGCTCCGCGCTGGCCGGGCTGTCGGAGGCGTGAACCGAGTTTCGGCCCTTGCTCTCGGCGTAGAGCTTGCGGATGGTGCCGGGTGCCGCCTGCGCGGGATCGGTCGCGCCGATCACATCGCGCAGCTCGGCGACGGCGTTGTCGCGCTCGAGGCAGCAGACCATCACCGGGCCCGAGGTCATGAAGTCCACCAGCTCGGCGTAAAACGGCTTGCCGACGTGCTCGGCGTAGAACTCCTGGCACTGCTCGCGGGTCAGCTGGGTGAAGCGCGCTTCGACGATGCGGAAGCCCTTCCCCTCGACGTGCGCGAGAATCTTGCCGGTCAGATTGCGGCGGGTGGCGTCGGGTTTGACGATGAACAGGGTGCGTTCGATGGCCAAGCGGATCTCCTGGAAGTGAGTGATGGGTTAGCGGCGGGTGCCCCGGGCGGGCTTGCCGCCTCGGCGGCTGGCGGAAGTCTTCTTTCGGCGAGTGCGGCCGGGAGCGGCGCCGCGAGCCCTCTTCATCTCGCGGTTTCCATTGCGAGAGCCGTTCTTCGAGTTGGCGCGCGAGCGGGAACGCCGGCGCTCGAGCTGCTCGGCCATCAGCTCGGGAATCTCGGAGGGAATGCGCGCCACCGGCACGCCCGCGGCCTCGAATGCCGCGATCTTCTCGGCGGCGGTGCCGGTGCCTCCCGAGATGATCGCGCCGGCGTGGCCCATGCGCTTGCCGGGCGGCGCGGTCTGACCGGCGACGAACGCCACCACCGGCTTGCTGAGGTGGCGCTTGATGAACTGCGCGGCCTCCTCCTCGTCACTGCCGCCGATCTCGCCCATGAGCACGATGCCTTCGGTCTTGCCGTCGGCCTCGAACATGGTCAGCGCGTCGATGAAGTGGGTGCCGATCACCGGATCGCCGCCGACTCCGAGGCAGGTGGTCTGACCGAGACCCCGGTCGCTGAGCTGCTTCACCACCTCGTAGGTGAGCGTGCCGCTCTTCGACACCACCCCGACCGGGCCGGGTTTCACGATCTGTCCGGGCAGGATACCGACCTTGCTCTGGCCGGGCGTGATGAGCCCCGGGCAATTGGGCCCCACCAGCCGCGGGCGGCCCAGCGGATTCGACGCGCCGCGCAACGCCAGCACCTTGTGATACGCGGCGAGCGTGTCGCGCACCGGCACGCCCTCGGTGATGCATACGATCAGCGACACGCCGGCGTCCGCGGCCTCGTGGATCGCGTCGGCGGCGAACGGCGCCGGCACGTAGATCACCGAGGTGTTGGCTCGCGTCGCCTCCATCGCCTCGGCCACGCTGTCGAATACCGGCACGCCGTGCACGGTCTCGCCGCCCTTGCCAGGCGTCACGCCCGCCACCACCCGCGTGCCGTACTTCAGCATCTGCTCGGTGTGGAACGCACCGTCGCGGCCGGTGATGCCCTGAACGATCAGTCGCGTGTTCTTGTCGATCAGGATGCTCACACCGTCACCTCCTGGGCGCGGGCCACCACCATTTGCACCGCCTCGTCCATCTTGGTGGTGGCACTGAGCCCGAACTCCTTGAGGATCTCGCGCGCCTTTTCCTCGTTGGTGCCGGTGAGCCGGATCACCAGCGGAATCTCGAGCGGCGACTCCCTCAGCGATTTCACGATGCCGTTGGCGACGTCGTCGCAGCGCGTGATGCCGCCGAAGATGTTGAACAGGATGGCGCGAATGCGCGAACGCCCGCTGGCATCGCGGCCGCTGTCGGTGGTGATGATCTTGAGTGCGGCGGTGACCTTCTCGGGATTGGACGAGCCGCCGATGTCGAGGAAGTTGGCGGGCTCGCCGCCGTAGTACTTGATGAGGTCCATGGTCGCCATCGCCAGCCCTGCACCGTTCACCACGCAGCCGATGTCGCCGTCGAGCTTGACGTACGAGAGGCCCTTCTCGCGCGCCAGTCGGGCCGCCGCGGTCTCGTCACCCGAATCGCGCCATGTCTCCCATTCGCGATGCCGGAAGTCGGCGTTGTCGTCCAGCGACACCTTGGCGTCGAGCGCCAGCACCTTGCCCTCGGGCGTCACCGCCAGCGGGTTGATCTCGGCCAGCGAGCAATCGCCCTCGGTGAAGACGCGATAGAGCTTCATGAGCACGTCGGCGGCCTGCTGCACCTGCGGCCAGTTCGGGAACACGTGCTTCATCAGCGCGCGCGCCTGATAGACGCGCAGGCCTTCCATGCCGATCGGCTGGCGCAGGATGCGATCCGGATGGGTGCGCGCCACCTCCTCGATGTCGACGCCGCCCTCCGACGACAGGATGATGAGCGGCAGCTTGCGCTGGCGGTCGATCACGATCGAGAGGTAGTACTCCTTCTGGATCTCGGCGGCCTGGGCGACCAGCACCTTGCGCACCGGGAAGCCCTTGATGGTGAGCGCCAGGATGTCGCGCGCCTTCTCGAAGGCGTCTTCAGGGGTGTGCGCGAGCCTGACGCCCCCGGCCTTGCCGCGGCCACCCACCTGCACCTGAGCCTTGATCACGACGGTGCCGCCGATCGAGGCGGCGACGTCGCGCGCCTCCTCCGGTGTCGCCGCCACCTGACCCGGGGTCACCGGCAGGCCGAAGCGCGCGAACAGCTCCTTGGCCTGGTATTCATGAAGGTTCATGAAGGCTCCGTCGAGCGTTCGCGCCGCGGTCGGCGCGCGAGGCTCAGTTGTTGTCGATCTGCGCGCGCTGCAGGCGCCCGCTGAAATCCACGTACACGCTCTTCCACTCCGTGAACGGGTCGAGCATGGTGTGTCCCGCCTCGCGATGGCCGTTGCCGGTGCCCCGGGTTCCCCCGAAAGGAAGATGCGTCTCGGCGCCGGTGGTGCCGTGGTTGACGTAGACGATGCCGGTGTCGAGATCGCGCATCGCGGCGAAGGCGCGATTCACGTCCTGGGTGAAGATCGAAGACGAGAGTCCATAGGCCGAGGCGTTGTTGATCGCGACCGCCTCTTCCAGCGACTGGATCTTCACCAACGCCAGCACCGGGCCGAAGATCTCCTCGGTGGCGACGCGCGCGGTGGACTTGACGTCGGCGAACAGGGTGGGCTGAAAGAAGTGCCCGCGCGCGAGCGCGCCGTCGGTGGCGCGCGCTCCACCCGCCACCAGCTGGCCCTCGTTCCGGCCGATCGCGACGTACTTCTCGACCGTCTTCACCTGCGACTCGTTGACCAGCGGGCCCATCTGGGTCTCGGGCTCGAGCCCGTCACCGAGCTTGAGGGCGCGCGCACGCTCGGCCAGCCGGCGCGCCAGCTCGTCGTGAACTTGAGCGTGCACCATGACTCGACTGCAGGCGGTGCAGCGCTGGCCGGTGGTGCCGTAGGCGCTCCACAGAATCGCCTCGACCGCGAGATCGAGCTGGGCGTCGTCCATCACGATGACCGCGTTCTTGCCGCCCATCTCGAGCGACACGCGTTTGCCGAGCTTGCCGGCGGTGGCGTTGATGCCCAGTCCGACCTCGGTCGAGCCGGTGAACGAGATCACCTGGACGCGCGGATGCTCGACCATCGGCTGTCCGACCTGCGCGCCCGAGCCGAACACCAGGTTCAGCACCCCCGGCGGGAGCCCGGCTTCTTCGAAGATGCGGGTGAAGTGCCAGGCCATTTCCGGGGTGTCGCCGGCCGGCTTGAAGACCGCGGTGTTGCCGGCGACCAGCGCCGGCATCAGCTTCCAGGACGGAATCGCGAATGGGAAATTCCAGGGCGTGATCACGCCGGCCACTCCCACCGGGCAGCGCACCGACATTGCCCACTTGTTGGGCATCTCGCTGGGGGTGGTGACCCCGTACATGCGCCGACCCTCGCCGCCGGCGAGGTAGGCCATGTCGATGCCCTCCTGCACGTCGCCGCGAGTCTCGGCCAGGACCTTCCCCATTTCGCGCGTCATCGCGCGCGCCAGATCCTCCTTGCGCTCGCGAATGATCTCGCCGGCGCGGAACACGATCTCCGCGCGCTTGGGCGCGGGCGTCAGGCGCCAGCTGCGATAGGCCGACGCGGCCGCCAACACCGCCTCGTCGAGGTCTTCGGAGCTCGAGGCCGGATACTCGCCGAGGATCTCGCCGGTCGCCGGGTTGTGATTGAAGAAAGTGCGTCCCGAGCGGGCCGGGACCCACCGGCCACCGATGAAATTCTGGTAGAGGCTGGACATGATGGCTCTCCGTGCCGGGCGCGGCCGGAACGACGCGGACTCGAGAGCGGGCGGAGGCCCATCCGAGATGCGCCCGGCAAAAGGACGGGAGAGACTAAGGCGACCGAAGCGGGGAAGCAAGC
>DATKAB010000160.1 GCA_035498555.1 Candidatus Sulfotelmatobacter sp. | reverse complement strand
CGCAGTGTCGACAGCGGAAGCGGGGAATGCAACGGGGTAGACACTGGCGGGTGAAGGAGCCGAAGCGGACCCAGCGCCAGCCCGAGGGGCTCAAGTGGAAGCGGCACCACGGCCTGGGGCAGAAGGGTGGCTTGAACGAATCGCCGGAGAGGTCCATGGCCGGGATCACTCTGCACGATCCCGGCCATCAACACTCTCCGCCACACAACTACTGAATCACGGCCACGCGCACCCGGGCGATGCGAGCGCCGCTCCTCAGCGTCGCGAGATAGACACCGGCAGGCACGCGACGACCGGAGTCGTCGGTTCCGTCCCAGCTCGACTGCCACGCACCGCTCCCGCGCCAGCCCGAGTCGAGTCGCCGGATGAGACGGCCGCTCACGTCGTAGATCTCGAGCGTCTGTTCGCCCGCGGCATCGGATTCGATCGCGAATCGCACTGGAGCCCGGGAAGGATTCGGCTCGGCGCGCAACCGCAGCCCGGCCGCAACCGGCCGCGGCTCCCCCACCGCCAGCGTCACGCCCACCCCGACGCGGGCGTTGGCGGTCGCGACCGGGGTCACGAACAGGCCCGCGTTGAAGAACGTCGCCGAGCGGATGTCGACGTTGGTGACTCCCGGAGTGGTCAGCGCGTGGAAGTGCAGCTTGTAGATCTGCCCGGGGCCGGCGAGCACGATCTGATTGCAGAGCAGGAAGTCCCGAATGGCGAGGCTGTCGGCGTCGGCGGTGAAGCGATGGAAGGTCGACCCGCAGGCGCCGCTGCAGGAGCCGGTCATCAGGCAGCCCTCCTGCAGGGAGATCGGCGATTGCGCGACGAACCGGATCATCGTGGTGTCGTACTCCACCACGGCGTTGAATCCGTTGAAGGCGGCGCCGGCCTGGGTGACGTCGATCTCGAGATCGAAATCGGTGTCGAGCGACACACTCTGCTCGGCCGGCAGCAGGCCGGCATGGACGCCCTGGGCGCGCGAGGGAGCCACCCACATCGCGGCCAGCAACAGCATGAGAGCGGCGCCGGCCGCGCGCCCGGCGCGCGCGGACAAGGGGACCCTCCAGAATTCGAAACGCATGACGATGTCCTTTGCGCCGCTCATCGCAGCAGCACCAGACGGCGCGTGAAGCTCCTGCTTCCGGCCGTCAGCCTGACGTAGTACATGCCGGGCGCGACGGATCGTCCGCTCTCGTCGCGGCCGTCCCAGCTCTCACGATAGATGCCGGCTTCGCGCGGGCCGTTGGCCACCACACGCACGCGGCGTCCGTCCACTCCGTACACCACCAGGTTCACCTGGGCCCCCTCGGCCAGACTGTATTCGAGTGTGGCGCGACCGCGCGTTGGATTGGGACGCGCGCCCGCCAGCTCGGTCCGCGACGGACGGACGGGCGCGGCACCGGCGACGTTGCCGACCGGCACCGGGTGGTTGGCGCGATCGCGCGCCGTCACGCTCTCGAGCCGGATCTCGGGATCGCCCGCGCGCAAGGCGCGGAAGCGCACGGTCGCAATGGTGCCGGAGCCCTCCACCCCCGATTCGCGCGCGCCCAGCAGCGCCGCGTCCACCGTGCCGGGCTGCGGCGACAGCACGATGCCACCCTGCAACTCGATGAACTGTTGTGACCGGATACCGTCGGGCGTCACCACCGACGGATTCCAGCCCAGCTTCGCCGAGAATCCCTGGATCCTGCCACCGGCGTCGAGCGTCAATTGCGCCTCGAACTCGGCGCCCGTCTCGACCTGCGAAGGCGCGAGCACGCCGAAGCTCTCGGCGCCGGGAACGGTCGGACCCGCGGCGCGCGCGCGCGCGGCGGCCTTCGCGAGCAGCGACAGACCCGGTTGCTGATCGTAGTTGGTGGCGAACACGATCAGGTCCTCGAAGTCGATGCGATCGTCGGTGGTGGGCCGCGAGGTCACCGAGAGATCCGTGGTCGGCCCGACGTCGAGATAGCCGACTCCGGCCGCGGTGATCGCGGGCTCGGTGATGCCGTAGTGGGCACCCAGCAGCGAGATGTCCTCGTCGCCGACATGGTTGTCGCCGGTCCCGGCGGCCAGCCCGTTCGAGACGTCTCCGAGGAAGTAGTCGAGCGAGCCGTGGGTCAGGTTCGAAGGCGCCGAGAGGTTGCCGCAATCGTCACTGACGCGCGCAACGTAGTACCAGAAGCCGCGCACCGGCGGATGATCCACCAGTCCCGAGCTGGCGTTGCTCGAGACCAGCGTCCACGGCGCGCCCGGCGCGAGCGACGAATCCGGCACGCTGGCCGGGCCGTCGTCGTACTCGGGATAAACCCCGAACGGCGCGCGATAGAGGCTCACCGTGCCGGGAGGATTGCCCGGCCAGGTGATGGTGATGCCGGTGGTCGGGCCGGGACCATTGCCGCTCGTCACCGGCTCGCTGGCGAGTGACGCGATCGGCGGCGGCGGCGAGTGCTCGATGAGCAGCGCCGCCGGCGAGCCCGCCATGACCGGGATCGCGGCGCTCCCGCAATCGCGCCCCTTCACCGACAGCACCGCGATCGATCCGCTGCCGTCGAGCCCGGCGGCCTTCAGATCCACGGTGAAGAGCTGGCCGCCTCCGGGCACGCCGCAGGGCTGCCCGAGAATCGCCTGGTCCACCGTGTAACTGCCGCCACCGTTGCTCACCACCTGGAACGAAGTATTCGAGAAGCCCGACAGCCACGAGCCGGGATGGACGCTGAGGGTCGGCGAGCCCGCCGAGCACAGCGCCAGCCGCGTGGTGTCGATCTGGAACGTCACGCTCATGCCGCGCGCCAGGATGCTCTCCGCCTTCACGTATTCGAACGGAACGCTGACGCAGGCGTGCGCGTTCGACAGACAGAGCCCGGTGGTCTGAGCGGCGACCGTGGAGCTCGGCGGGTTGGAGAAGACGTCGAGAGTGAAATTGGCGCTGCCGGTGCAACCGTTCGAGTCGGCGACCGCGACCGTGAACACCCCGGTTCCGACCGCGCCTGGGGTACCCGAGATCAGGCCGCTGGTGGAATTCAGCGACAACCCCGTGGGCAGTGAGCCGTCGGTGACGGTGAAGTGCAGCGGAGGCGTTCCGGCGCTCGCGGTCAGCGTCTGGCTGTACGAAATGCCGACCACGCCGTAGGCGAGGTCGGCGGGCTCGAGCGCGATCGGCGAGCACGAGATCGCGATCGTGTAGTTGTGGCTGCCCGTGCAGTCGTTGACGTCCACCACCGTGGCCGTGAACGGGAAGGAGCCGGTCGCGGTCGGAATGCCCGAGATCACGCCGCCGGAGGAGAGCGTGAGTCCATTGGGAAGCGCGCCGGCGGTCCTGGTGAACGTGAACGGTGGCGCACCCGCTGCCGCGATCAGCGTCTTCGAGTAGGCGATCCCCAGCGCCCCGGCGGGGAGCGTGTCGGGGAGGATGGCGATCGGCGTGTTGAGGATGGTCAGCTGGGCCGTGGCGCCCGGCGCCACCGGAATCACCGCGCCGGAACAGTCGCGCACCTTGACCGAGGTGATCGAGATCGCGCCGGTGCCGTCGGCGCCGGTCGACTTGAGGTCGAGCGTGAAGAGTTGTCCGCCGCCGGTGACGCCACACGGCGAACCCAGCAGACTGGCGTCCACGGTGTAGCTGCCGCCGCCGTCGTCCACCACCTCGAACACGGTATTGGTGTACGCCGCGAGCCACGAGCCCGGATGCACGCTGAGCGAGGGCGGCCCCGCCGCGCACAACCCGAGCCTGGCGGTGTCGATGTGCAGTGTGACGCTGTAGCCGCGCGCCATCAGCGAGTCGGTGCGGTAGAACTGGACCGGGACCGTGACGCAGGGATGCGCCGGCGAGATGCAGAGCCCGCTGGCGTTGGCGGCGACGCTCGAGGTGGGCGGCGTCGCGAAGATGGTCAGGGTGAAGGCGGTGCTGCCGGTACAGCCGTAGGCGTCGGTCGAGGTGATGGTGAACACCGAGGTGCCGGCGCTGTCGGGTACGCCGGTGATCTGACCGGTCGCGGACAACAACGACAACCCGGCAGGAAGCGCTCCCGAGGTGAGCGCGTAGCAGTAGGGAGCGGTCCCGCCCGACGTGGAGAGCGGCTGCGAGTAGACACTGTCGGCGACGCCGGTGGGCAACGAGCCGGGGATGACCGCCATCGGCGGACAGCTGAACGACACGTCGGACTCAATCGCGCCGAGATTCGATTGCTGCAGCCCGTCGATCGAGCTGAATCCGCCACCCACGTAGACCTGCCCGGCGCCCGCCGCCAGCGTGCGAACCGTCCCGCTCGAGTTGGGATTCCATGGGGTGGCGGTGCCCGTGGTGGGATCGAGGGCGGCGACGCGATTGCGGGCCTGTCCGCCGATCAGGTTGTAGACCCCGCCGGCGTAGACCCTCCCGCCGTCGAGAGTCAGCGCGAACAATGGCCCGTTCGCACCGGGATTCCATGGACTCGCGAGACCGGTGCCGGTCGACAGCGCCGCGATGCTGTTGCGCGCCTGTCCGCCGATGCTGGTGAAGAAGCCGCCAGCGTAGACGATCGAGCAGCCCGGGATCAGCGCCCGCACCGTTCCGTTGGAGTTCGGATTCCAGCTGGTCGGCTCGCCGCTCGCGGCATCGATTGCGGCGATGCGATTGCGAACCGAACCGTCGATCATCTGGAAGTCGCCGCCGGCATAGACGACGCCCGGAACGGTGGCGAGTACGAACACCTGGCCGTCGGCGCCGGGATTCCAGGCCGTCGCCAGCCCGGTGGTGACGTCGAGCGCCGCCAGATTCTGGCGCGGCTGGCCACCGAGCGTGTTGAAGGAGCCGCCGGCGACTACCGTGGTGTCGGTCAGCGCGAGCGCGGTGATCTGCCCGTCGGAGTTCGGATTCCAGGCGGTGGCCAGGCCGGTCACGGCATCCAGCGCCGCCAGACTGGCGCGCGGCTGCCCGCCGATATTCGCGAAGGATCCGCCGGCGTAGACCACCCCATTCCCCGCCGCGAGCGCGAGGATCATGTTGTCGGGCTCGGGATCCCACGCGGTGGCGGCGCCCGAGACCACGTCGATTGCCGCCAGATTGGCGCGCAGGAGCCCGCCCATTCCATTGAAGGACCCGCCCGCGAACACCGTGCCCGGTCCCCTGGCGAGCGCGAGCACCGGGCCATACGCGCAGGGATTCCAGGCGAGCAGCGAGCCGGTCCCGCCATCGAGGGCCGCGAGATTGCTACGCGGCTGCCCGGACGCGAGCGTGAAGCTGCCGCCGGCGATGACGGTGTCGGCGTTCACCAGCACCGCCGACACCTGCCCGTTCAGATTCGGGTTCCAGCCGTTGGCGAGCCCGCTCGCGGGATCGAGCTCGGCGAGGCGATTGCGAATCTGGCCGCCGATCGAGGTGAAGACCCCGGCCGCGACGACGGCGCTCGAAGTTCGCGCGAGCGAGAGCACCTGACTGTTGGCATTGGGATTCCAGGAGGTCGCGGCGCCGACCAGCGTGTCGAGGGCCGCGATTCGATTGCGCCCCGCCCCGCCGATGCTGGTGAAGCTGCCGCCTGCATAGACCAGCCCCGAATCGAGCAGCAGTGCGCTCACCTGATTGTTGGCACTCGGATTCCAGCCGGTGGCTGCGGCGCTGCCCCGATCGAGCGCGGCGATTCGGTTGCGCGTCTGACCGCCGAGGCTGGTGAAGGCGCCGCCGGCGTAGAGCGCGGACGATCCGAGCGCGAGGCTCAGCACCAGGCCGTTGGCGTTCGCGTCCCAGGCCGTCACGTCGCCGGCGGTGTCCACGGCGGCGATGCGATTCCGCGGCTGCCCGCCCACGGCGCTGAACGCTCCGCCCAGGTACACGACCGAATCCGCGAACGCCAATGCGCGCACCTGCCCGTTGGTACCGGGATTCCAGGGCGAGACCGAGAGATCGGCGAGCACGTGGGCGAGATTGGATCTCGGCTGGCCACCCACGGTCGTGAACAGACCGCCGATGTACCAGCCACCGGCGAGGTCGGGGATCGCCACGTCCACCTCGCCCACCACCCGCGGGAAACCGCCGGCCAGCGCGCCGCTGGCCGCGTCGAGCGGCACGCCGCCGCCGGTGACCGGCCCGACGTTGGTGAAGCTGCCGCCGACGTAGAGGATGCCGCCGGCAAGGGCGGTCGCGTTCACCGTCCCGTTGGTGACGTAGAAGTCGTCACGCGCGGATTGCGCGCCTGCCGGTGCCCAGCCCACCGCGATCCCGCCGAGCACCACCAGGCTGGCCAGGAGCACACGCGCCGACGGAGCGACTCGAGCCACGACTTCCACTCCCTACCTTAGATACGCCAGCGACTTCACGAACCGCCGCCCGCCCGCCACCAGATGCACGTAATAGATTCCCGGCGCGACCACTCTCCCGCCGTCATCGCTACCGTCCCAGATCTCGTGGTAGACACCCGGCTCCCGCGTTCCCTTCGCGAGGGTCCGCACGCGCCGGCCGTCGACTCCGAAGATGGAGAGCTCGACATCGCCGGGGTCCGACAGGCTGAATTCGAGCCGGGTGCGCCCGCGTGCGGGATTGGGCGCCGCCGCCATCAGCTCGGTGCGCGCGGGTCGCAGCACCGCGGCCCGTTCCTCGGTGACGACGTCGCGGTTGAAACGGTCGCGCGCCACGACCGCCGCGATCCGAATCCCGGGATCGCCGGCACGCAGGGCGCGGAACCGAACCACCGCCACGGTGCCCGATCCCGAGAGGCCGCGCTCGCGCGCGCCGAGCAGCGCCCCGTCCACCACGCCGGCGGCCGGTGACAGCACGACGCCTCCCTGACCTTCCACGAAGCCGCCCGACTCGTAGCCGACCGGTTCCACCACCGACGCGTTCCAGGCGAGGTGCGCCGAGAAGCCCTGCACGCGGCCGCCGGCATCGAGCGAGAGCGCGGCGCCGAACGTCGCGCCCGCGTCGACCAGGGCCGGCGCCTGGATCGTGAAGTCTTCGTTCGCCGGCGGCGGGGCCAGCGGCCCGGCTCCGGCCGAGGACAGTGGCGCGGCCCGCGTCGCGCGCGCCAGCAGCGCCGGCCCCGATACCGCCTCGTAGTTGGTCGCGAAGACGATCAGATCTTCGAAGTCGATGCGATGGTCGGTGAACGGCCGGGAAGTGACCTGCAGGTCGGTGGTGGGACCGACGTCGAGATAGGCGACACCAGCCGCACTGATCGCCGGCTCGGTGATGCCGTAGTGAGCGCCGAGCAACGAGATGTCCTCATCGCCGACGTGATTGTTTCCCGCGCCGGCGGTGACGCCGTCCGACACGTCGCCGAGGTGATAGTTGAGCGCGCCGTTCGAGCGGTTGGAGACCGCCGAGCGCCCCCCGCCCGCGTTCTTCACGAACGCCACGTAATAGTAGAAGTCGCGGCTCGCCGGCTCGTCGAACTGACCGCTCGCGTTGACGGCGGTGAGCACCCACGGCGAGCTCGGCGGGTAGCTCGGGAGAGCCGGCACCGTTCCGCCGGCATCGTCGTATTGCGGGTAGTGCCCGAATCCGGCCCGATACACCTCGGCGCTGGTGGCGCCGGGCGGCATCGTGAACGTGACCTGGATCCTGACCGTGCCGTCGTTGTCGTTGCCGCTCTGGGTCTGCAGGGCGGCGAGATTGCCGACCGCGGCCGGCAGCGCGTGGATCACGAGCGTGTATTCGCGGCTGCCGGTGCAGCCATTGGAATCCGTCGCCGTGACCGTGAACCCGGCGCTGTCGGGCGCCGTCGGCATGCCCGACAGAAGGCCGCCGGTCGCGAGCGCGAGACCCCCGGGAAGCGCCCCGGCCGTGACGGCGAACGTATAGGGGGCGTGTCCCGCGCTCGCAGTCAGGGTCTGGGAGTACGCCACGGTGAGCGATCCGTCCGGGAGCGACGCCGGAAGGATGCTGATCGCCGGGCAACCCGAGCTCACCACCAGCGTGTAGGCGCGGTTGCCGGAGCAGCCGGCGACGTCGGTCGCGAGCACCGCGAACTGGAACGTCCCAAAGGCTCCCGGCGTCCCCGAGATGACTCCGGTGCTGTCATCGAGCGCGAGCCCGGACGGCAGCGCACCCGCCGAGATCGAATAGACGTACGGCGGCGCGCCGCCGCTCGCCGAGACGCTGTCGCGATAGGCGACGAAGCGCGTGGCGCCC
>DATKAB010000159.1 GCA_035498555.1 Candidatus Sulfotelmatobacter sp. | reverse complement strand
CACCGTCTACAACCTGGAGAACTTCGGGCCCGACTCGACCACCAACTTCGCCCTGCTCTTCATCTATGGCGGAAGCTACATGTGCAGTGCCGCTCCGCTGGTCGACAGTCCAATCCCGCAGACTGCCATCCATGTCGCCGGAGTGATCAGCCAGTACCAGACCTCCGCGGCACCCTTCAACGGCAGCTATGAAATCATCCCGCGATTCCCTTCCGATCTGTGCTGCTTCACGCCGGTGCGGAATCAGACCTGGGGCCAGATCAAGCTGAAATATCGGTAGATGCGTCGAATGCGATCGCGCCGTTCCAGCTGAGCGTCGACGGCTCGAGGCGATGCGCCCCGACCTTCACCCGCCGCTGGCCACTACCGAGAAGCGTGTTCGAGGTCGTATTCTCGAGCAGGATCGTGGTCGTTGCTCGCGGGGTCGCTGGATCCGCAGGGCGATGGGGGAGGAGCGAAATGTTCCGCGGGTTGAGCGCT
This sequence comes from Candidatus Sulfotelmatobacter sp., assembly GCA_035498555.1. NCBI lineage: Bacteria > Pseudomonadati > Acidobacteriota > Terriglobia > Terriglobales > Candidatus Korobacteraceae > Candidatus Sulfotelmatobacter > Candidatus Sulfotelmatobacter sp. The sequence continues at coordinate 6,457 of DATKAB010000159.1, read as the reverse complement.
CTTCTTGTTGCGGGAGCGGTGCTCTCGTCCGAAGCGGCCGCGCAAACGGTCCCCGCTTCCGTCGATTGCCGGAGCGGACATCTCGGCGCCGCGGAGCGCGAGACGTGCGCATCAGCGGATCTCACGCAACTCACGGCCAGCGTCGATAGCCTGACGGCAAGACTGGAACGCACGTTAACCGGCCGCGACAGGCAGGCCCTGGTGGACACGGAGTCCCCGTTCGTGAGGCAGCGCAACGACTGCTCGAATGGGGACTCGCTCGTGCACGAGTGCGTCGAACGACTGTTGCGGAGTCGGTTGGACGCCCTTTCCGTGGCAGCCACCTCGCCGTCGTCGATCCTGGCTGAAACCACGCGGTACTCGTTCGTTGATGTGCCTTACGTCCTCAGATGGGGTTCGTCGCTCGTTGGCAAGCGCGTCCACGTCTGGGGCCAGATGACGCTCGATCCCGGGGCGACGCCGGGGGCTCGCGTCCACGGTGCCGTTCATGATCGCTCCGCAGCGTCGGGGACCGCGTCGTTACCGGTCCTTTTCAAGACGATGAACGGGACCCGGGCCAGGTGGTTCTACGACGCGAAGCAACCGTCGGCCTACTGGGAGGGGACGCTCGAGCGGCGAGATGCTGGATTCGTCCTCGCCGAGGTTCAGCCATAGGACGGGTCCCGCTCCGGAAATTGCAGCCGATCCCGAGCCTCACCGCCGGTGTCAAAGGTTTCTCTTCAAGTGTTTCGCCGACGCACGGCTAGACCAGGTTTCGCGCGGGCGGGCGCGCGCGCCTCGCCTCGCCCGCCGCGCTTTAACCGACTCAGGGCATGAGCTCGAGCTCATCGGCGGCCGGCAGTGAGCGGCCGAGGCGGACGCGCAGATCACACTCGCGAAAGCGATCGGTTTCGGCCAGCCAGAGTTGCGCGTCTCGATCGTAGAGGGCGAGGAGATTCCCGAGCCAATAGGGACGATTGTCTCGCCGCCAGAGTCGTTCCTGCTCGTCGCGGAGCGCCAGCGTCGTCTCACGCCCCTCGACCAGCGCCGCGTTGATGCGCTCCATCGAGTGTTTCCATTCGGCGGATTGACGCGCGGCTGCCGACGCCTGCAATTCCCGAAACCCCGCGGCGACGTCCCGGGCGACGCGAGCCCGCATTCCGATCGCGTGCATCCGTTCGGCAGCGAAGTCGTACGTGTCGAGCATCTCGCGATTCACGGCGGCCCGCTCCCGGGCGCGCGCGATCCGGAGGCGCGCGTCCTCAGCCAGCTGGCAGACGATCCCGCTGGCGGGAGCAAGCGACGCCGACATCTGGTTGTCGAGCGGGGAGCCGAACGGGTGCTGCCAGTAGAGCGCGAGGTTGGCGTCGTAGCGCGTAGCGGACTGCACCGTGCGATGGATCTGCTGCAGCCGGGCGATCGCGTCCGCGAGCTCGGTTCCCGGTGAGCGGAGCAGCCACCAATCGAATGCGTCGTGCAGGCGCGTGGTATCCAGCGCGCCCTCCTGCCATGCGGCTGCGGCGCCACCAGCCAGCGCGTACCAGCACAGGTCGAACGGCGCATCGCCATTGTCGGCCCACACGCAGGTGATCGCGCCCGCGACCCCGGCCTTCCGGCCCTGCGCGACGAAATCGCGGATGCAGGGCAGCGCAATGTCGAGATTCGGGAAGACGCGGTTCCAGTTGAGCGCCCCCGGGCACACGAACAGCTGGAGCTGAGCGGCGACGAAAGGATTGATCCAGCGCGAATAGTCCTTCTGCGAGTCGTAACACCAGCTCGTAATCGCGACGTCCCGGGGAAAACGACTCGCCCACTCGGGATGGTCCACGATCGCGTCGCCCCAGATCATCGCCCGCTTGCCGTGGGCCCGGGCGATCGCCGCCAGATGACTCACGTGATCGAGGAACAGCCCGTCCGGGCCCTCGGACTCGACTCGCGAACGGCTGCGTCCCTGGCCGAGGTCGCCGGGCTCGTCTCCGCCCAGATGGATCCACGGCCCGGGAAACAGAGGTGCGAGCTCGCTCACCATCGAGCCCACGAACGCGTCCGCGTCGGGACCGGGCGCAATCGTCGAGCCGTGAGGAAACTCGGCGAGCGGCTGATAGTGCTCCTGCCTGAGGATCGTCTGCATGTGTCCTGTGGTCTGCTGCTCCGGAACCAGCTCGACGTGATGGCGGCGCGCGAACCGGACCAGTTGATCCACGTCGCTCGAATCGAGCGTGCCTCCGGACGCGGCGAGCAACGGGTGGGCGCGATAGGCGAAGGAGGTCTCGAAGTAGAGCAGGTACAGGTTGAGCTTCAGCTCCGCCGCGGTTCGAATGCGGCGCTCGAGGGTCTCGAGCGTTGGGAGCGGCCCGCGGCTGAGGTCGTCGTGAACCCCGCGCCAGCGCAGGGAAGGCACATCCTCGATCGCCACGGCATCGAGTCCGTCCGGCTCGACCAGCTGGCGCAGCGTCTGGACGGCGTAGTAGAGCCCGGCGGCGGTGGCGGCCGTTGCGCGCGCGCCGCGCGCGTTCACCGTCAGGCGATAGCCTTCTTCGCCGAGCTCGCGCGCGTTGGGATCGCGGGAGAGGACGATCGTCCCGGCGCCGCCTTTGACTATTGCGGGGGTCACTCCACAGGCGCGCCGGATTTCGTCGCTCAGCAGGCGCGCCGCGAAGCCATCCTCCTCATCGTCGCCGGCGACCGCAATGCGCACCCCCTCGCCGAGCGGCAGGCGGCCTTCGCCCGGCGTGAGGTGCCGGGGCTCGGGCAGCAGGCGCAGCACGGCGGAGGCCGGAGCCGACGCGAGTGTGGCCGCGAGTGTCGCGAGGACCGCGATCGTCGCGGCGGCGCGTGCTCGTGGGGGACTGGCTTGGACGCCGCCTCGCATGGGAGACATTGTACCCATCGAGATGCCTCGTCGCTTGCGCCGCGTGTGCAGACTCAATCAGTGCTAGCCTCCCCGGCCGAACGGAAAGGAGGCTCTTATCCATCGCCCTCATCTCATGAGAGTCGCCGCGATTCTGGTGACGGCGCTTTCGGTAGCGCCGTTCGCCGGCGCGCAAGCGTCGACACCGGTTCCGGCCAACGACACGTCGACGGTTCCCGCGCTCCAGGCGCTGGTCGGGCCACCCGCGAGCGAGATGGCCGCGGTCGTCGACCGATTCAGCGCCGACCGGGAAGCCCTCGCTCGACGCTATGACGCTTTCGATTCGCCCGCACAGCGGGCTCGGATGCGCGCGTTCTACGGCGACTGGAGGCTGCGGCTCGGCGAACTCGACTTTTCGAGGCTCGGCCAGGAGGGACAGGTCGACTACGTCCTGCTCGACCACGAGCTGACGCACGAGCTGGCGCTGCTCGATCGGCGGGACAGGCAGCGTCGTGAGACGGAGCCGTTGCTTCCGTTCGCCGACCGATTGCTCGCGCTCCAGGACGCGCGGCGTGATCTTCGCCCCGTCGACCCTCGCGCCGCGGCCCGCACCCTCTTCGACGTCACCCAGCAGGTGGACAGCCTGCGCGCGGCGCTCGACAAAACGAGCCCCGGCGCGGGCGCGAAGCCGGCGGCCGGCGCATCGGCTCGACGCGGCTCGCCCGCGGTGACGAAGACCGTCGCCAATCGGGCGGCGGACGATCTCGATCGGATCCGTGGCGTCGTTGCCGGCTGGTACAAGTTCTATGACGGCTACGACCCGGTCTTCTCCTGGTGGCTCAGGGATCCATACGCGAAGCTCAACGATGCGCTGACCGCGTACGCGCGCACCCTGCGCGAGAAGCTTGTCGGGATCCACGGTGCGACGGCGACGACCGCCGATGCCGAGCGCGGCGAGGCCGCACCCGCCAACCAGCCGATCATCGGCGACCCGATCGGCATCGAGGGGCTGAATGCCGAGCTGGCGTACGAGATGATCCCGTATTCGCCGCAAGAGCTGATCGACATCGCCGAACATGAGTACGCGTTCAGCCTGAGCGAGGCGAAGAAGGCCGCGAAGGAGATGGGCTTCGGAGACGACTGGAAGGCGGCGATGGAGAAGGTGAAGAACACCTACGTCGACCCCGGCGCGCAACCGGAGCTGATCCGCAGCCTCGCGCGCGAGGCGGAGGCGTTCTTCGATCAGCACGACTGGGTGACGATCCCGCCGCTCGCGCGCGAAGACTGGCGGATGGAGATGCTCTCGCCCGAGCGCCAGCGCGTGTCGCCGTTCTTCCTGGGCGGCGAGCTGATCCTCGTGTCGTATCCGACGGCCGACATGCCGGAGGACGAGAAGCTGATGAGCCTGCGCGGCAACAACCCGCACTTCTCGCACGCGACGGTGTTCCACGAGCTGAATCCCGGGCACCACCTGCAGGGATTCATGGCGGCGCGCTACAACCCGCACCGGCGACTGTTCTCGACCCCGTTCTGGAGCGAGGGGCAGTCGCTCTACTGGGAGATGTTTCTCTGGGATCACGGCTTTCAGGTGTCGCCGGAGGATCGGCTCGGCGCGCTGTTCTGGCGCATGCACCGCAGCGCGCGGATCATCTTCTCGCTCAACTTCCATCTCGGGAAGATGACGCCCCAGCAGGCGATCGACTACCTGGTCGACAACGTGGACTTCGAGCGGGCGAACGCCGAAGCGGAGGTGCGGCGCTCGTTCAACGGCAGCTACTCGCCGTTGTATCAGGCGAGCTACATGATCGGCGGGCTCCAGCTTCGAGCGCTGCATCATGAGCTGGTCGACTCGCAGAAGATGACCGATCGTGAATTCCACGACGCGGTGCTGCAGGGCGGCCCGATGCCGATCACGATGGTGCGCGCGCGACTCGAGAAGACGCCGCTCGCGCGCGAGGGCGCGCCGCCATGGCGATTCGCGGCGCAGCTGCCACCTCCGGTGCCGGCGCCGGCGCGGTGATGCCGGCGTCGAGTCGATCGAAGAGCCGAGGCAGTCGCCGTCAGGCCGGTCGCTCCGGCGCCCCGGCGCTCGGCCCCGACAGTTCGACCAGCAGCTGGCGGAGCAGCTCCAGTCGCTTGGGGCCCAGTTTCCGCGCCCAATCGCGCTCGACCTCCATCACTGCCTCCCGGATCGTGGCGACCACCTTCCTGCCGCGGGCCGTGAGAGAGATGCGCGTGGAGCGCAGGTCGTCGGGGTCGTCGCGGCGCTCGAGGTAGCCGAAGCGCTCCATCTGGCCGAGCAGATGGTTCACCGACTGCTTGCTCGCGCCGACGCGAGCCGCGAGCTCGGACGGCTTGAGCCCCTGGGGTCCGGGAAAGAGGAACAGGTTCAGGTGGGCGACGTCGAGGTCGTCGAAGCCACGCGCATGCAGTCGTTCCAGCATGCGTCGGCGCACGGACTCCCAAGGCATCCGCAGCAAGGCCCCGATGAGCGCGGGGCCGAACGGCCCCGGGACGGGGTTGGTAAAGCGCCTTGACTGTCGGCTCGAAGCCATAGTAAAGTCACTTTACCGAAGTCGAGAGCGGAACGCCAGCGGATGTTGCCGCTCCGCCCTCGAACCCGGCCTCGCAAGGAGACCCGAGCCATGGCCCCTCTCATCGACCCGCTCCGCGTCAATCCATCCGAGCAAACCACGCGCCTGGGTCCGCTCGGCGTGCGCTTCCTGGTTGCCGGGGAAGCGGCGGGCGGGAGCGTCGCGATCTTCGAGGTCATGGTGCCTGGCGGTCAGCGCCTGATGGCGCCCGCTCACAGCCACGATCACTATGAAGAGACGATCTACGGCCTCGAGGGGGTACTGACCTGGACCGTCGGTGGGAAGCCTTTCGATGTCGGCCCCGGACAGGCCCTGTGCATTCCGCGCGGCGCCGTGCATCGCTTCGACAACAACGGCAGCCAGGACGCCAAAGCGCTGTGCGTCGTCACGCCCGCGGCGATCGGTCCCGAGTACTTTCAGGAGGTGGCCGCGGTGATGCAGGCGACGGACGGACCTCCGGACCGCGCGAAGCTGGCCGAGGTCATGCGCCGCCACGGCCTCACCCCGGCGCCGTGACCGGTCGCACGGCTCCCCGCACTCTCAGAAGGCAGCGCCGCTCGTTGACGCGGGTCGAGCTCAGTCCGAACAGGCAGGGGACCCACCTCAAGGCCCATCCCCGACACTGATCGCGCGTGTGGGAACGCTGCACCAGTCGCTCCACGAGCCCTCGTAGAGCAGGACGCCGTCAAAGCCCGCCAGCGGCTCTTTCCTGCCCGAGTAGCGCTCCGCGGAGCGCGTGTCGAGCATCGTACGCGACGACGTGGGTGCTGGCACCGATTCCAGCCGAGGACATGCACCGGCCGAAATCCGCGGCATCGGGAAGGGGAGAGTGTTCATATCCGGCTCACGCCGCAACCCGGCCGGGGTGCGGACTCGCCTGTCGTGCGGCCCTCCTCAGGGGTGGGTCGGCGCGCTCTGCCTGCGACCTGCGAGCGTGGAGTACGCGACATCGACCGGCGGGTCGCCATTCGGCCAGTCGCGCTCCTTGCCGGGCGTGTCGGGGCGCGGGTGCGACAGGATGAAGGCGGCGACG
>DATKAB010000158.1 GCA_035498555.1 Candidatus Sulfotelmatobacter sp. | reverse complement strand
CGGATGGCCTTGAGGATGTCTGACGCCTGCGGAAGGATGGCTTCCTCGAGCGCCGGGCAGTACGCCACCGGCGCATCGGCGGCGCCTACGCGGCAGACGGGCGCGTCCAGGTGCTCGAACAGCTCGCCTGCCACTCGCGCGGCGATTTCGGCGCCGAAGCCGCACGTCAGTTGATCTTCGTGGGCCACGACGATGCGATTGGTGCGCTTGACGTGGGTGGCAATGGCCTCCCAGTCGTACGGCATGATCGTCCTGAGGTCGAGAACGGCCGCGCTGATCCCGTCCTTTTCGGCCTGCTGCGCGGCCAAAAGCGCGCGCTGCACGAGAGCGCCCCACGTCACGACGACCACGTGGTCGCCATCGCGGCGGAGGCTGGCGCGGCCGAAGGGGATCATGAAGTCTTTCCCCGGGTACTCGCCCTTGTTGTAGGTCTGCCGGTACAGGTGCTTGTGCTCGAGGAACAGCACCGGGTCGTCGCAGCGGATCGACGTGCGGAGCAGACCGGCGGCGTCGACGGCCGTCGACGGGAACGCAATGCGCAAACCCGGGCAGTGCGCGAAGATGCTTTCGCCAGACTGGCTGTGGTACGGGCCACCGCGGATGTAGCCGCCGATGGGAACGCGGATGACCATGGGGCAGGACCACGAGTTGCCCGATCGATAGCGCATCATCGAGAGCTCGTCGCGAATCTGCATCATCGCCGGCCAGATGTAGTCGAAGAACTGGATCTCGACCACCGGCCGAAATCCCAGCGTGGCGAGCCCGATCGCGCGGCCGACGATGTTGGCTTCGGCGAGCGGCGAATTGTAGACCCGCTTCCCGCCGTAGGCCTTCTGCAGACCCCAGGTGACGCCAAACACGCCGCCCTTGCCCTTGGTCTCCCCGAGTACGTCCTCGTGCGAGGCATCGGCGACGTCCTCGCCGAACACGACGATGCGCGGATTGCGCTTCATCTCATCGCGCAGGCAGTAGTTGATGTTCTGGAGCAGGGTTTCGCTCGAGCTGGCGTCGGGCGGATGCGGCGTGGATTCGAAACGTTCGGAGGTCGGATCGACGTTGGGCGAGAACACGTAGAGCCCCGCGCTCGAGACCGGCGGCTGTTGCGCCGACACCACCTCGTCGGAGGTGCGCCGCAGCTCGGCGGCGATTTCCTGGTTCAGGCGCTCGAGCGCCGCGGCGTCGAGCACGCCTTCATCGAGCAGGAATCTCGAGTAGGCGCGCAGGCAATCCCGCTCGGCTTCGGCCTCGCGCTCGCCCTTCGATTTGTACTTGGTCTCATCGTCCGACATCGAGTGCGAGTAGGGCCTCGTCACCAGCGCGCGCACCAGCGCCGGTCCCTTGCGCGCGCGGCACCAGGCGACTGCCTCCTTCAGCATCCCGTAGGACTCGATCGGGTCGTTGCCGTTGATCTCGCCGACCCAGAACAGATTCGGGAAGTCCTTGACCAGCGTCGCCACGTTGCCGCCCGCGGTCTGCACGTCGACCGGCACCGAAATCGCGTAGCCGTTGTCCTCGATCAGGAACAGCACCGGCAGCTTCAGGTTGCACGCGGAATTGAGCGCCTCCCAGAATTCGCCCTCGCTGGTCGCGCCGTCGCCGGTGCTGACGTACACCACTTCGTCGCCGTGCGCGCTTCCGCGGAGCTCCGGGTACTCGGGCTCGAGATCCTTGTACTTGACCAGCGCCTCGGCGGCGCCGACCGCCTGCAGGAATTGAGTGCCGGTCGGGCTCGACTGGGACACGATGTGGAGCGGACGGTGCCCCCAGTGGCTCGGCATCTGGCGGCCGCCCGAGTTCGGATCCTCGGCCGAGGCCACCGCCGACAGCAGCATCTCGCGCGGAGTCATGCCGAGCTGGAGGCACAGCGCGCGGTCGCGGTAATAGGGGTAGAACCAGTCGTAGCCGGGCTTCATGGCGCGGGCCGCGGCGACCAGCACCGCCTCGTGCCCCGCTCCCGAGATCTGGAAGAAGATCTTGTCGAGCTTCTTCAGCCGGATCTCCTCGTCGTCGGTGCCGCGCGACGTCATCATCGTGCGGTAGAGAACGACCAGGTCCTCGGAGGTGAGGCCGTGCCAGCGGTTGCTCGTGGTGGGGGTCGTGCGAACGGCCGTCATGCGCGGAGGACTCCGGATCGATCGTCAGGGTAGACGCCGTCTGATGGTAACGGAGCGCCGGACGGACCGCCAGAACGCCGGATTCTCGGCATCATCCTAGTAACCCAGCGCGCAGCCGTCCTTGCGCCTCTCGGTGGCTCCGGCGTAATTGCCGCTGACGGGATCGCGCCAGATCGCCTGGTAGCCACCGTAGCCCGCGACCCCTTCCGGCTCGATTCGATGGCCGCGGCGCCTCAGCTCGTCGATCACCGGCCCGGGCAGGCCGTCCTCGAGGTGGAGCACGCCGCCATCCTTCATGACGTGCCCGTCGGGATCGGAGGAACCGGTGTGGTGGAAGCGGATCGCGTCACCGGCCTCCTGCAGGTTCATGCCGAAATCCACCAGGTCGACAACGATCTGCGCGTGCCCCTGCGGCTGCATGTCGCCGCCCATCAGGCCGAACGCCATGCGAGCGCCGTCGGGGCGGGTGAGGAAGGCCGGAATGATGGTGTGGAACGGACGCTTGCCCGGCTGGAGCGCGTTGGGGTGACTCGGGTCGAGCGAGAACTGTCCGCCGCGGTCCTGCAGGCCGAATCCCAGCTCGGGCACGCAGTAGCCGCTGCCGAAGCCGGTGTAATTGCTCTGGATGATCGAGACCATCATGCCGCTGGCGTCGGCGGTGCAGAAGTAGGTGGTCTCGCCCTGCTGCAGCGCGGTGACCTCGCCTGGCGCGTCGGCGCTGGCGGCGTGCTTCGGGTCCACGAGCCTCGCCCGCTGACGCGCGTAGTCCTTCGACAGCAACTGCGCCACCGGGGTCTTCACGAACTCCGGATCGGCGTAGTAGCGGGCGCGATCAGCGAACGCCAGCTTCTTGCACTCCACCATCACGTGCCAGAAGTCGGCGGATTCGCGGCCCATGCCCTTGAGATCGAAGTTCTCGAGCAGGTTGAGCATCTCGAGCGCCGCCAGTCCCTGCCCGTTCGGAGGCAGCTCCCAGACCGTGGAGCCGTGATAGGTGGTGGAGATCGGCTCGACCCACTCGGAGTGGTGGCGGGCGAAATCCTCGAGCGAGAAGAAGCCGCCGTTCTTCTGAGAGAACGTCACGATCGCCTGAGCGATCGGCCCCTTGTAGAATCCATCGCGCCCCTTCTCGGCGATGACGCGCAGGGTCTTCGCGAGCGCGGGATTCCGGAAGGTCTCGCCCTCGCGCGGCGCTCGGCGCGGCCCGCCGCCGGGCGGCACCGGCATGAACACGTCGGAGAAGCCCGGCTTGTCGCCGAACGCGCGCACGCCGCGTTCCCAATCCGACGCGATCACGGGTGAGAGCGGGAAGCCCTGCTCGGCGTACTGGATCGCCGGGGCCAGCAGCTTCGCCATCGGCAGCCTGCCATAGCGCTCGTGGAGGGCGAACCAGGCGTCGCAATCCCCGGGCACCGTCCAGGAGAGCGGCGAATAGAGCGGAATCGTGTCGGCGCGCGCGGCGGCCCTCACCCGGTCGATGGTGAGCGAGAGCGGCGCTCGACCGGAGCCATTGAGGCCGATCAGCCTGCCCTGCTTCGGATCCCAGATCATGGCGAAGAGATCACCGCCGAGCCCGTTCGAAGTGGGCTCCATCAGGCCGAGACAGGCGTTGACCGCGATCGCGGCATCGACGGCCGTGCCCCCTTGCTTGAGCACGTCGAGCCCCACCTGCACCGCCAGCGGCTGTGCGGCACACACCATGCCGTGCGGCGCCCAGACCACCGAGCGCGTGGCGGCTCCCCGGGCGGCGAAAGTGGTCTGATCGAGGGCGGCGCTCATGCCGGCCGCCACGAGAGCGACTGCGAAGCCAGAATGCGCACGCATAGCGGATCTCCTCTCGGAGGTGAGGGTGCACTCATGCCGGGAAGGTAGGGAACGCCGCCGCACCGTGCAACGCGAGGGAGCGCGGGTTCAGAGTCGTCCTCGGATCGCCCCGGAAATCGGCACGGCTCGATATCCCCGGTCGAACCCCGACATTCGGAGCGCACTCGAACTGGAGCATCAGGGTGCGCCGGTCCGCGGCCGTCGGGTCCTGGGCATTCGCGCTCAAGGAAGATTTCTCCGGGCTCCAGCGGCTGCCGAATTGAGCGGACCCACATGCTTCCCTATACTGCCCGGTCCCGCAACACTCGTCGGTCACACCCGAGGCCCGGCTCATGTCCCGCTTCACGGGCGTGGATTTCTACGAGATCGATTCGCTCCTCACCGAGGACGAACGGCAGATCCGCGATCACGTGCGCGGCTGGGTCGAGGAGCGCTACCTCCCCCTGGTCGAGAAGGCCTACGAGGAGGCCTATTTCCCCATGGAAGTCATCCCCGAGGTCGCCGAGATGGGGCTGCTCGGCGCCAGCCTGCCCGAGAAGTACGGCGCCGCCGGGGTCTCGGCGACCGCCTACGGGCTCGCGATGCAGGAGCTGGAGCGCGGCGACTCGGGACTCCGCTCGTTCGCGTCGGTCCAGGGCTCGCTGTGCATGTACCCGATCTACGCCTACGGGAACGAGGAGCAGCGCACGCGCTGGCTGCCGAGAATGGCGAAAGGGGAGATCATCGGCTGCTTCGGTCTCACCGAGCCGGATCACGGTTCCGATCCCAGCGGCATGATCACGCGGGCCAAGCCGGTGGACGGCGGTTACCTGCTCAACGGCGCCAAGATGTGGATCACCAGCGGCACGATCGCGCAGCTCGCGGTGGTGTGGGCGAAGCTCGCCGACAAGGGCGGCGGCAAGGAAGTGATCCGCGGCTTCCTGGTCGACACCCAGACCAAGGGCTTCTCGGCGCCGGAACAGAAACGCAAACACTCGCTGCGCGCATCGGTCACCAGCGAGTTGATCCTTCAGGAGGTGTTCGTGCCGGCCGAAAATCTCCTGCCCAACGTCGAGGGACTGAAAGGTCCGCTCGGCTGCCTCTCGCAGGCTCGCTTCGGCATCGCGTTCGGCGTGGTGGGCGCGGCGATGGCCTGCTTCCACTCGGCGAGCGAGTACTCGAAGGCGCGCATCATGTTCGGAAGGCCGATCGGCGGCTTTCAGCTGATCCAGGCCAAGCTGGCGATGATGCTGACCGAGATCACCAAGGCGCAGTTGCTGTGCGTGCAGCTCGGTCGCATGAAGGAGCGCGGCACGGTGACGCCCGCGCAGGTGTCGCTGGCCAAGCGCAACAATTGCGAGATCGCGCTCCACATCGCGCGCGAGGCGCGCGACATCCTCGGCGCCAACGGCATCACCGCCGAGTACCCGGTCATGCGTCACATGTGCAACCTCGAGTCGGTGTACACCTACGAGGGCACGCACAACATCCACACGCTGGTGCTGGGCGAGGCCGTCACCGGACTCCCCGCCTATCGCTGATCCGGGCCGAAACGCCCGGATCCGCCTCATGGCCGCCCGCCGCAAGTTCTTGAGCCCGATTCGATAACCCGGTTCCGTCCCCCTCGACGGGCCGACGGACGGCTCAAGCCCTCCTCCCGCCGGGCCGAAAACAGGACCGGCAGTCCAAGGAGGGGCTCGGCCCGGCCCCTGGCCCAGGCTCTCACCCGGAGTCCCGCTCGCACAGCCATGACGGCGATTTCCCGCGACCCAGGCGCGCTCATGCTGGCCGTCGCGCTGATCGAGATGAGCGTGCTGGTCGCGCCGGTCGCGGCGGGAGTGGTGCGCGGCAGCGTGCACGTTCCATCCATGGAACAGGAAGCTCCCGCGCCCAACGCGTACGCCGGTCGCGCCTCGTCCCTGCCCCACGTCATGACCATGACGCACGGCGCCCCGGGCGACGCCGTGGTGTGGCTCGAGCGCGTCCCGGCGGCCGCCGACACCGCCTCGCCCGCGCCCCATCCGAAGCTCGCGCAGAAGGATCAGTGCTTCCAGCCGCGCGTGCTGCCGGTCGCGGTCGGCACCACCGTCGACTTCCCCAATCTCGACCCCATCTACCACAACGTATTCAGCGCCTCGCCGATCAAGCGCTTCGACCTCGGCAAGTATCCGCGCGGACACTCGAAGAGCGTGACCTTCGATCGCGCCGGTCTGGTCAACGTCTACTGCGACATCCACTCGCACATGGAGGCGTTCGTGCTGGTGCTGCCGACACACGTCTTCGCTCAGGCCGACACCGACGGGCACTTCGCGTTGCCGCCGGTGCCGCCCGGAAACTACACGTTGCACCTGTGGCATCCCGATCTCCACGAGGTCACGCGCGAGGTGGTCGTGCCCGCCGACGGCGACCTGACGCTGGAGCTGGGCTGGTGACCATGCGCCTGCCGCTCCGCTCCAAGCTGATGCTGATCGCCGCGGCGCCGCTCGGGTTGCTGGCGGTGGCGACGCTGTGGATCGTGAACCGGACCGTGACCGAGCAGGTGCAGCACAGCATTCGCGACGATCTTCGGCGCGCCTCGGCGGTGTTCGAGAGCATGCTGTCGTCGCGCGCCCGCACGCTGGAAATCGAATCGCAGACCATCGCGCAGGATCCGAAGTTCTTCTCGGTCCTCACCCTTCCCGGCGGGGCCTCCGACCCCGAGCTGCGCGCGACCATCGCCGGGGTGGCGCGGGACTTCAACGCGCTCACCGAGAGCGATCTCTTCGAAGTGTTCAATCGCGAAGGGCTGGAGGTGGCCTCGGTCGGGCGCGAAGCGCTCCACGACCCCTCGTCGGTCTCGCTGGCGCGCGAAGCACTCACCGGCCGCGCGCAAACCGGCGTGGTGATGGACCGCGACGCCCACTATCAGGCCAGCGCCACGCCGGTCCGGGCCGGCGGGCGCGTGGTCGGCGCCCTGCTACTCGGTTCGCGGATCGGGTCGGATCTCGCCGAGCAGCTTCGGGCGTTCACGCGCAGCGAGGTGAGCTTCTTCGTCGGCAGCGCGCCTACCGCCAGCACGCTCGAGCAGCAGGATCAGCGCGCCGCCCTGATCGCCGCGCTCCCGGAGCTTCAGAGCCGCGACAACGACGGGGCGATGGGCACGATCGCCGAAGTGCGCTCGCCGGGCAGCGTGCTGCTGACGCTCGCGCGACCCATCCCCCTGGCGCCCGCCGGCAGCCGGCAGACCTATGTGATGCAGCGTTCGGTCGGCGAGGAGACCGGGTACCTCCGGAACATCCAGCTCAGCCTGATCGCGCTCGGGGTGATCGTGCTGGTGGTGGCGGTGCTGGCCGGCTGGGTGATCTCGGAACGAATCGTCGCGCCGGTCCAGCAGATCGTGCGGGGCGCCGAGGCCATGGAGCGCGGCGATTACGAATTCCCGCTCGACGTCCGGCGCGACGACGAGATCGGCTACCTCGCCACCCGCTTCCGCGACATGCGGCAGAAGCAGCGCGCCTACGTCACCAACCTCGAAGAGGTGGCGCGGGTCAAGTCCGAGTTCATCAATCTCGCTTCTCACGAGCTGCGCACGCCGATCAGCGTCATCCAGGGCTTCGAGGAGCTGATGATCGGCGAATCGATGGGTCCAATCACCGCTCAGCAGCGCACCGCGCTCGAGGCGATCCGGCGCAGCGTGTCGGCGCTGTCCCGGGTGGCCGAGAACGCCACCCGCATGGCGCAGATCCAGAGCGAGCGGCTGACCTTGCATCTCGAGGACGGAGATCCCACCGCGGTGATCGGCGAGGCGCTCGAGGCGGCGCGCGCCGCGGCACCCGAGCGGCACCTGCATCTCACCGCGCGCTCCGACGGGCGCATACCCCGGCTCCGATTCGATCGAGCGAGACTGGCGCTCGCCATCACCAACTTGATCACCAACGGCATCCGTTTCACGCCGGATGGCGGGCAGGTCGAAGTGCGCAGCCGCTGGGACGGGCGAGCGCTCGAGATCTCGGTGCGCGACACCGGCGTGGGCATCCCGCCCGACCGCCATGCCTCGCTGTTCGAACGCGGCGGCGTGAGCCACGACGTGCTCAAGCATCACTCGTCGCAGACGCTCGAATTCAATTCGGCCGGTATTGGCTTTGGACTCGCGATCGCGCGCGGCATCGTCGAGGCGCACGGCGGCACCCTGCGGCTCGAGAGTGAAGTGGACCGCGGCAGCACCTTTCACATGCGCCTGCCGCTCGAATTGGCGCACGATCTCCAGGAGGCGGCATGAAGGCGCGCGAATGGGCACTCGCTCTGACGGTAATGGCCGCGCTCGGGGCCGGCGTGGCGCGTTCCGCCCGGGCGACGGATTTCACGCTCACGGTCCATGGGCAGCTCGACGCCACCGCTTCATCGCGGGGGAAGGCGCTCGAGTTCAACCTGTTCAACGCCGGCGCCTCGATGTTCGACGCCTACCGCCTCCGGCTGTTCTTGGAGGGCGCGGCGACGCCGAAAATCCAGGTCTACACGCAGCTGGTGCTCGACGAGGTCAATTCCCACAACGTCTACGGCGCCTATCTGATGTACACACCCTGGAGCGAACGGGATCTGCACGTCATTGCCGGCAAGATTCCCTGGATGATCGGTACCTACGGCCCCCGCACCTACTCCGACAAGAAGCCGCTGATCGGCACGCCGCTGATCTATCAGTACCACACCACGCTGCGCTCCGACGTGCTGGTGCCGGACGTCGACGCGCTGCTCGCCGTGCAGGGGCGAGGCCAGAGTGGATTCAGCTACACGCCGACCCAGACCAAGCTCCGTGGCATGCCGGTGATCTACGACTTCTGCTGGGATGCGGGAGTCGCCGTGAACGGCAGCGCGGCGCCGCTGGAATACGCCGTCGCGATCACCGCCGGAACGCCGTCGATGATGGAACCGAGTCAGGACAACAACGAGGGCAAGTCGGTGATGGGGCGGATCGGGTTCCAGCCGATCCCCGCGCTGCGAATCGGGGCGTCGGGGTCCTACGGCCCTTATCTCGCGTCGTCGCTCGACCCGCAGCTGCCGGCCGGAAAGACCGCGAACGACTACATGCAGAAGCTGGCGATGGCCGACTTCGCTCTCGAAACCGGGCATCTGTCGTTGATCAGCGAGGGCTACCTCAATCAG
The DNA here is from genome assembly GCA_035498555.1 of Candidatus Sulfotelmatobacter sp. Classification (NCBI taxonomy): domain Bacteria; kingdom Pseudomonadati; phylum Acidobacteriota; class Terriglobia; order Terriglobales; family Candidatus Korobacteraceae; genus Candidatus Sulfotelmatobacter; species Candidatus Sulfotelmatobacter sp. Next base: position 6,859 of record DATKAB010000158.1, on the reverse strand, counting down.
TGGATGACCCCGACGGTCGGAAACCTGGGCGTGGCCGGCTACTACGGCGAGGCCCGAATCGGCATCGCCAGCACCGGCGCCTGGCTCGCGGGCCGCTGGGAGAGCATGCGCTTCACCAACGTCACCTCGTCGACCGGCGAGACCGAGCCCTGGAACTACGATATCGACAGGCTCGAGACCGGCGTGGGCTATCGCGTCGCGCGCGGCGCGATCGTCAAGGCCGTCTATCAGGCGAACTACCAGCACGACGACGGCAGCATCTCGCGCTACGACCTGTACGCCGCCCAGATGTCCGTCAACTTCTGAGCGCATGCGGGCGACGCCCGCATGACGCTGGAGCGCATGCCGGCTAGGATGCTCGCCATGCGCCACGACTCACCCCACGCCGAGGTGCTGCACCCGCTGGATCCGCGCCAGTTCGCCGCGGATCCGCTGGTCCAGTTCGAGCGCTGGTACGCCCTGGCGAACGAGGCCGCGGTCGCCGAGCCCGACGCCATGGCGCTCGCCACGGCGACCCCGGATGGCCGGCCGTCGCTTCGCTGGGTCCTGTTCAAGGGCATCGTCCGCGGCGGATTCAGCTTCTACACCCACTACCGGAGCCGAAAGGGCGGCGATCTCGCCGCCAATCCGCGCGCGGCTCTCGGCTTCTACTGGGAGCCACTCGGGCGTCAGGTGCGCGTCGAAGGATCGGTCGAACGACTGCCGGCCGCCGATTCCGACGCTTACTTCCGGACTCGGCCACCCGGAAGTCGGTTGAGCGCCGCCATCTCGCCGCAAAGCCAGGTCATCCCGGACCGGCTGGAGCTCGAGCGTCGCGTCGCCGAGCTCGAGACGCGGCACCCGCACGGGGATATTCCACGCCCGGAGGACTGGGGCGGATATCGAGTGACGCCCGATGCGATCGAGTTCTGGCAACAGCGCCCGAACCGACTTCACGATCGCCTGCGCTACGTTCGCGGCGCCGAAGCCTGGCGCCTGGAGCGGCTCGCGCCCTGAACGGCTCCCACCCGGCTTCGGCTGCCGGCGGCGGCCGCATCACGCTGCTGGCGGTTCGCATCCGCTGATCCCCGCCCCGCGCGGCCCGCCGTTCCCTCCCGCCTCCGACCGTTCATCCGTCCCAACCGACCATCCATCGGAATGCAATCGGCCCGAGGCCGGGTTCGTCCGTAGGGTGAGTGAGAGGAAAGGAGACGCGATGCCCACCCACCCGAGACCCCGAGACAACGCGCTGCGCGGTTTCGTCCGCATGCTGTGGCGCCAGCCGTTGTGGGCGATTCCGTTCGCGCTGTTCTTCGGCACGCTCTACGGCTCGAGTCGATTCAGCTACCTCCTCGCCTATCAGATGTCGCTGATCTTCGCCTATTGCGTGGGCGTGGCGCTGTGGGCGACCCGCTACTTCGTCGATCCGCGCCTGCGCACTCCCGAGCGCGAGCTGCAATCCAACTGGACCGTGGGCGCCTGGTACGCCGGGATGGCCACGCTCGGCTCGTACGTCGGGGCGGTGATCATCCACTTCACCGTGATGCCCGGCTTTCTGGGTGGCTGGCGCGCGGTCGTGACCTCGGGACTCTTCACGCTGCTGTTCGTGGCATTGTTCAGCGGCATTTCGTTCGCCCAGCATTTCTACCGCCAGGCAGTGGAGCGGGCACGCGCGGTGGAACAGGCACGCGCCGAGCTGGCCCAGGCCGAGCTGCGCGCGCTGCGCGCCCAGATCCATCCGCATTTCCTGTTCAACGCACTCAACTCCATCGCCGCGCTGATCGCGGTGGATCCCCGCGCCGCCGAGGAGACCACCACCCAGCTCGCCGACGTGTTTCGCTACACCCTGCGCGCCTCCGGTCAGGAGCACGTGCCGCTCGGCGACGAGCTCGAGTTCCTGCGCACGGTGCTGGCCATCGAGCGCACGCGCTTTGGCGAGCGTCTGAAGGTCGTCGAGCGCATCGAGCCCGGACTCGAGACCCTTCCGGTGCCGAGCCTGCTGCTCCAGCCGCTGGTGGAGAACGCGGTGCGTCACGGGCTGGCGCCGCGCACCGAGGGCGGCACGCTCACGCTCACCGCGCGACGCGATCACGAGCTGCTGCGAATCACGGTCGAGGACGACGGGCTCGGCATGAGCCCGGGCGCCCCGGCGCGGGGCACCGGCTTCGGCCTGCATTCGGTGCGCGAACGACTGCGTGTCGCGGGTCCGCCGCACCGCATCGAGCTCGACTCAGGACCCGGCCGCGGCACTCGCATCGAGATCACGCTTCCCGTCCAACCTTCGAATGCGTCCACACCACCCAACCCGCGAGGTGAGAAATCATGCTGAAGCGAATCCTTCCGCCGCTGCTCCTGTCGCTGGCGATTGCCGGACATGCCGGCGCGTCCGCCGACCCGTCCGCGATCGCGTCGCTGCGCCGCGAGTTGCAGACCGCGGTCAATCGCGGCGACGCCTCCGCACTGCGCTCGGTACGCGCGCGGTTCTCGGCGCTGGCTCAGGCGGATCCGAAGGACGCCCGGGTTCAGTACTGGGTCGCGGTCAGTTCGTGGCGCGTGCTGCCGTTCCTGATCGGCACCGACAAGAAGCTCGCCACCGAGATCGCGAATGACGCGATGGCCCGCGCCGATCAGGCGTTGGCCATCGATTCGAAATTCGCCGAGGCACTCGCCGTCAAGGCGGGCGTTCAGGGCATGATGATCTCGCTCGAACCCAACTCGATGATGACGCTGGGACCGCAGAGCGGCGCCAATCTCGCACGGGCCGCCGGCCTCCAGCCGGACAATCCTCGCATTCACCTCCTGGCCGGCATCAGCACGCTCCACAAGCCCGCCCAGTTCGGAGGGGGCGCGAAGCCATCGCTCGACGAATTCCGGCGCGCCAATGCGTTGTTCGCGAAGGAGGCGGTGCCGGACTCCACCGCACCGGACTGGGGCCGCGACGACGCGCTGCTGTGGACCGGACGCGCGCAGATGGAGCTTCGCGATTTCGCAGCGGCGCGCGAGTCGTTCCGCGCTGCGGTCGCCGCCAATCCCGACAATCAGTGGGTCAGGTACCGGCTCCTGCCGGCCGCCGAGGATTCGCTGGCCAAGGCGAAGCCGTGACACCGCTTCGCGCGCCGCGCCGTGTCGCGATCGCGGGCCTCGCGTGGTTCGCGTGGCTCGTCGCCGCGCCGGCCGGTGCGGCCGAGGTCCGCGGCACCGTGCTCGATGCCGGCGGCAAACCGATCGAGTACGCGACCGTCAGCGTGCCGGAACTCAAACGCGGCGCCGCCGCCGACGAGCAAGGCCGATTCGCGCTCGATCTGCCGGCCGGCCGGCACGTGCTGCAGGTCGCGCAGCTCGGTTATCAGAGCGCGCACGTCACCGTGGACGTCGCCGCTGCGCCCGTGCAGGTGAACGTCACACTCAAGAACGAACCAATCCCGCTCGCCGAGGTTGCGGTCACCGCCTCGGCATTCGGGAAGACCGGCAAGGGCGAAGGGGCAACGCTGCGGCGCATGGATGTCTACACCACGCCGGGCGGCGCTGCCGACGTGTTCCAGTCGCTGCGCACGCTGCCCGGCATCAACGCTCCGGCGGAGGGCGCCGCGATCTACACGCGCGGCGGCCCACCCGACGAGACCCTGATCCGGCTGGATGGCGGGGACCTCGGCCACCCCTACCACTACGAGAACGCTTCGGGCGGGCTGTTCAGCAGCATCGAGACCTACATGCTGCGCAGCGCCTTCTTCTCGAGCGGGGGCTTCTCGTCGAAATACGGCGGCGTGATGTCGGGGGTTCTCGACATGGAAACGCAGGACCCGCTCAACCTGCGCACCGTCTCGGCCAGCGCCAATCTGGCCGGCCTCGGCGCCTCGACCAGCTGGGCGATCGTCCCGGACCGTCTCAGCTTCATCGGATCCACGCGTTACTCGGATCCGAGCCTGCTGTTCAAGCTCTACGGCAGCTCCCGAGAGTACGAACAGGACCCCCGCGGCGAAGATGCCGCCGCCAAGCTGCTGTGGCGATACTCCAGGACCGGACGCGCGGCCCTGCTCTACCTCGACTCGGGCGATCGGACCGACATGTTCGTCAATTTTCTCAACTACAAGGAGCCCTATTCGAATCGCGCGCGCAATCAGCTCGGCGCGCTCCAGTTCTCGGACGCGATCGGCGCGACACTCGCCATTCGCGGCCAGGTATCGGGACAGTTCTGGAAGCGCGACTGGGAGCTCGCTCAATTCGGCGGCAGCAGCAGCGAGCGCAACGCCCAGGCCAACGTGGACGCCACCTGGTCGGCGAGCTCCGGACACGAGCTGTCGTTCGGAGCCAATCTTCGCCGCCGCGCCGCGGAGATCGACAAGGAGGTGCCGGCCGACAGCACCGACTACGCGCCCGGCGCTCCCACGCGCACCTACTCGAGCCGCCCGTTGCTCGACGCCCCCGGCTTCTACCTGGAGGACAAGCTGCGGGTGTTCGGGCCGGTCTACGCCACGCTCGGTGGCCGCGTCGACTACGCTTCGAATGCTCCGGTGTGGACGGTGGACCCGCGCGCCTCACTGGCGTGGCGCGTCGACGACCGGCAGATCGTGCGACTGGCGGCCGGGCGCTATCACCAGCCGCCGCTTCCCGAATACCAGGACCCGAGCTACGGCAATCCCACACTGGGGCCCATGCGCGCCGACCATCTGATCGCCGGCTACGAGTGGCTCTCGGAGCACACCAACATCCGCGTCGAGATCTACGACAAGCGCTATCGGGATCTCATCACCAACGACTCGCTCAGCTATTACGCGAACGGCGGGCACGGCTACGCGCGGGGCGTCGACGTGTTCGCCAAGGGCAACGTCAAGTGGCTCTCGGGATGGGTGTCGTACGGCTACCTCGATTCGCGTCGCATGGAATTCTCGAACCCGCGCGAGGTGCCGGCCTCCTACGGGGTCCGCCACTCGATCACGCTGGTGAGCACCTACCAGTACAACTCGGCCTGGTCGCTCGGAGCGCGCTACTCGGCATCGAGCGGAAGGCCGTACACACCGATCGTGGGTGGCACCTACGATCCGGCGCGCGACATCTGGCATCCGATCCAGGCCGAGGACAATTCGGGGCTCATGCCGGCCTACAACCGGCTGGACGTGCGACTCACGCGCCTGTTCTCGATGCCGGCAGGGCTGGGCTTCCCGGCCAGCGGCGTGTGCGTGGCCTACTGCGAGGCGCTCAACGTGCTCGGCATCGCCAACGTGCTCGATTACACCTACAACTTCGACTATTCGGAGCGCTCGCCGGAATCCTCGTACTTCGACCGCCGCATGCTGGTGTTCGGCGTCGGCCTGTCGTGGTAATCCTCGCGCCGTGAGCGAAACCCTGCGCGTGCTGGTGGTGGACGACGAGGCGCTGGCGCGCGCCCGCGCCAGGCGCATGCTGGAGGAAATCGACGGCGTCACGCTGGCCGGGGAGGCGGGCTCGGCCGACGAGGCGCGCCGGTTCCTCGCCCGGCAGGACGTCGACGTGATGTTGCTCGACATCCAGATGCCCGGCGAGGACGCGTTCTCGCTGCTGGCCAGTATCCAGCGGCGCCCGGCCGTGATCTTCAGCACGGCGTTCGATCAGTACGCGGTGCGAGCGTTCGAAGAGAACGCGGTGGATTACCTGCTCAAGCCCTATCGCCGCGAACGCCTCGAGGCGGCGCTCGAGCGCGCTCGGCGCGAGCTGCGGAACCCCGAGGATCTCTCCCGCCGGCTGAGCGAGATGCTGGCCAGCCTGAAAGGCGCCTCGAGCCCGCATCTCGAGCGGTTCACGGTGCGGATCGGCCAGCGCCAGCTGATCCTGCGCGCCGAGGACGTGATGTGGTTCGGCGCCGAGGACAAGCTGGTGTTCGCCGCCACCGAAAAGGATCGGCATTACGTGAACTTCACGCTCGATCAGCTCGAGCAACGGCTCGATCCCCGCAAGTTCGCGCGCGTTCACCGTTCGGCGATCGTGAATCTCGACTGGGCGGCCGCGCTCCGCCCGGGCTTCGCCGGCACCTGGCGGCTACAGCTCCGCGACGCCGCGCGCACCGAGGTCCCGGTGAGCCGCGCGCGCGCCCGCCCGCTGCGCGAGCGACTCGGCGCCTGAGCCGGACCGGCGGAAGGTCGCCGTCGCACTTCCGTAACCTGCCGGCTTGACCCGCGCACCGCGAAAAGCTACAAGCCACAGGCTCGACTGTACTGCGGTTCCGGTCGCGAGTCCGTTCCCGGGGGAAGCCGGCCATGCCCGATCGAGTCGAACACTCCGCAGCTTTCCGATCCCGCCGTACCCAGAACTGGCTGGTGCTCGGCTTCACCTACGCCGCGATGTATATGGCGAGATACAACTTCCCGCTCGCCAACAAGGCGCTCTCCGACACCTATCACTGGGACAAGTCGCAGGTCGGACTGATCATCACGGTCGCGACCCTGGTGTACGGCATCTCGGCGCTGTTCAACGGCCCGATCGCCGATCGCTTCGGCGGCCGCCGCGCGATGTTGATCGGCGCCACCGGCGCCTTCCTTTTCAACTTGCTGTTCGGACTCGGAGCCTATCTCGGCGTGCTCGGCGCCGGGCCTCTCCTGCTTGGCTACTTCGCCACCGTCTGGACGCTCAACATGTACTTCCAGTCCTACAGCGCCCTGGCGCTGATCAAGGTCAACAGCGGCTGGTTCCACGTCAGCGAGCGCGGCGTGTTCAGCGCGATCTTCGGCTCGATGATCCAGAGCGGGCGCTTTCTGGTGTTCCTGCTGCTGGCGGCGCCGGCGGTCGCGGCGCTGCCGTGGCAATGGAAGTTCTTCATCCCCTCGGCGATCGTCGGCGTGTTCGCGATTCTCACTTTTGCGGTGGTGCGCGACACGCCGGTGGACGCGGGACTGCCGGCGTTCGACCC
>DATKAB010000157.1 GCA_035498555.1 Candidatus Sulfotelmatobacter sp. | reverse complement strand
ATTGACGATCTTCTCGAGCGCGTAGAGCACGCGCCAGCGCACCTCGGGATCCGGATCATCGTGATGCGCGATCAGGGCATCGGTCGCGGTCGAGTCGGCGAGCCGCCACAGCGCCACGGCTGCCTCGCCGCGCACGCGCGGCGAATCGTCATCGAGGAATGCCACGACTTTCGGGGTCGCCGACTTGTCACCGAGCTTGCCGAGCGCCTCGATCGCGAGATCCACAAGCGCGGTGTCCTTCGAGCTCAGGGCCGCTTCGAGCGCCGGTCGCGCCGAGTGATTTCCGATCTGGCCGAGCGCGAACGCCGCCTGCGCGCGCACGGCGGCCACCGGATCCTGGAGCAGCGGCAGCAGCGGCGCCACCAGCGTCGAATCCTGAATGCGCGCGCAGGCCAGAGCCGCGCGCGCGCGCAACTCGGGCAGCGAATCGCGGAGCCCCTCGAGCAGCGCGGGCGCCGCTGCGGCGCGGTCATCCTCGGCGCGAAGCACACCGAGCCGGCGATGCTCGCTGTCGGGTGGCGGCTGCGCTTTGGCGTGTTTCGCGGCGGCAGCCGGCGCCGGGCTCGGCGCCAGCGCGATCAACAACGCGAGACTCGCGGACCGGAGGAGCGCGGCGCCCGCGCTCGCGGCGGGATCAGTCGATGTGGTGCGGGCGGCGCAGCTTGACGAGCCGGCCTGCGACCGAAGTGGTCTGGGATCCGCTGCGGGCGAGCAACTTGTAGAAGTAGATGCCGTTGGCAAGCGGCGAACCCTCCGCATCCAGCCCGTTCCACTCCATCTGGTGGTAGCTCGCATCCAGCCCCGGCTCGGTGCGCTGATAGATGAGCCGCCCCGAAATCGTATACACGCGCAACGTGACGTCGGCCGGCGAGGGGCTTACCAGGTTGAACGAGAACACGGTGGCGACGTCCCTGCCGGGGTTGAGCGCGCGAAGGTAATCATCGTCGAACGGATTGGGAAACACCATCGCATTGTCGAGCCGGATGCCCGAGCCCGCCCCGGCGACGCGGAAGCTGTGGTACTGAGTGGCGCCGCCCTCGGCGCTGATCTGGAGCGTGGTGACGTCGGCGGAATAGGGCGCGTGCGTCCACGACAGCAGCCACTCCCGCCCGCTCGGATCACCGTTGGCCGCGCCGGCGCTGAAGGGCTGGGGTACACCGTTGGCGGTGAGGGTCAGATCGGTGAGCGGATTGAGCGGGCGCGGCGAGCGCACCAGCATCGTAAGCGCCGCGGTCGGCGAGACGATGTCGCCGTCGGCGACGGTCTGTCCTCCCACCTGCAGCACGGTTGTGAAGCCAAAATCGGCGTCGAAGTTGGTCAGCTGGCCGTAGCGGTCCACGCTGCGGAACGAGTACTTGTAGGTGTCGGCGAGCAGGGTGTCGGACAGGGTGAGGTGGAATCGCCGGCCGCCGGTGACGGCGGCGCTCTTCGCCGTATCGGGGAACGCCGGCGTCACGAGGAGGCCGGCGGGCGGTGGATTGACGGAGCGCCAGATCACGTTGGTCAGATTGCCGGGGCCGGTGCGCACCAGGCTCAGCGAGTCGAGGCGGACGTTGGAGACCAGGTCGGCTTCGAGTCTCAGCGTGTCGCCGGCGGTGTGCAGGCGGATGTCCTGGCCGCTCACGACCGGCAGCGCGTTGGCGGTCACCACCGACTGCGGCGGGCCGAGGCTCAGCCGCGTCGCCGGGTCGCCGAGCAGGTTGTAGGAGATCGCCACGCCCTGTTCCAGCGGACTGCTGAAGTGGGCGCTGAAGTTGGCGAGGTAGGTGGCCTGCAGAATCTCGCCGAGCACGCCGCGCGCCCCGCGGTCGCCCAGCTGCTCGTCGCGAGGCGGATTCACGAACATCGCCTTGGTCATGTGGACCTGCATGTGGCGGGTCGGATCGCTGGGAATCAGCTCGAATCCGGCGGAAGCGAACGAAGCAATCGCGCCGCGATTCGGCAGCGTCACCATTGCTTCGCCGAAGCACGGGCCGAACGTTCCATCGTTGGTGCCGCCGCGAATGCGCGCGAAGCTGTTTCCGTGGCACGAGAACGCCGAGAACAGGCAGGGCTTGCCGTCGTTCTGGAACTGGAGGTGGTCGTAGTTGGGCGCCTGGTTGAGATAGAAGCTCTCGTGCGACATCACGTATTCGTTGGCGTGGCCCTGATAGTTCCACCACATCTGGCCGGCGTTGAGCTTCGAGAACAGCGCCGGCGTGGCGGTGAGGCGCGCGCGTGACTGGAAGGTCGTCTGGCTCAGCCGGCAAGTGTCGGACGGGCAGTTGGTGCAGAAATCGCCGGGCCGATTCGGCAGGTAGTACGACAGGTTGAACAGCTCGAGATTGGTCTGCGAGAGCCCCGCGGTCTTCAGCACCAGCGAATCCGCGATCTCGTTGATCGCGCGGAACGCGCCTTCCTCGGGGTGCCGGCAGTAACTGTTGCCACTCGATCCGCCGCCGAAGGTGGTGGCGCCCGAGAACTGGTCGTCCGAGGTGAACAGCATGTTGCGCCGCCAGGTCTGATCGCCCGAGAGATCGTCGTAGTGGACGATCTTGTTCACCATCGCGGTGACGTCGGCGACCGTGCCCGCCGGGAGGCGCCCCAGCGAGACATCGAGCAGCGGATTCGACGCCGACGGGTCGGTGCAGGTGAGACAGAATGCGTACCACGAATCGCCCGGGATGGCTTCGCGCAGGTAGTCGCCGCTCGGCAGGAAGGCCGCGACCGGTCCCAGCACCCGCTGCACCGGAACGATGTCGGGGCTCGAGGTCGGCATGAACCGCTGCGGATCCTCGCTGCCGTCGCCCACCAGCAGCACGTACTTGGCGTTCCAGCGAATGTAGGCGTAGCGGATGAAGCGCTTGATGGCGTAGGGCGAGCGCCGCCCGCCGTTGAATTCGTCGTAGACGCCCTCGAGCGGCGCCATCACCACCTGCAGCCCCTGGTTGGCGTGGAGCGTGGCGAGCGGCTGGGCGGCGGAGACGAATCCCTCGGGCGCGATGATCAGGTAGTCGCCCGAGGTCTGATTGAACACCCCGTAGCGCGTGACACGCGCGAAAGCGCCGGGGGCGGGCACGCGCGGCAGCTCCTCGATCACGTACTGGCGCCGCGCCGGTGGCGCCGGATCCTGGAGGTGGAGATAGACCGAAAAGCCGACGGTCTCGAAGGTGACGTTGTCGAGGCGTACCGGGTTGAGCGAATCGGTGACGTCGTAGGCGCGCACCGACGGCGCGTCGCTGAACGGCCCGGCACGGATCTCGTAGTCGCTCGACTGCGTACCGCTGTTGCAGCTGAGATAACCGCGCAGCGGCACGTAGCCGCGCCAGTAGGTGAGGTCGAAGGAGTGAACGCCCGAGAGGCCGACGTTGTTACCACTCGGCGTGTTGTCGGTCTTTCCCCACACCTTGAGCGTGTTGGTCGGGCCTTCGGTGAGGGCGCCGGCCGGAACGTTTCCGGTGACCGGAAAATAGACGAGTCCCGACCAGACCACCGAGTCCACCACGCTCGACACCTGGCCGAGTCGATTGGTGACGGTGGCCCAGTTGATGTGCGGCGTGCCGCCCACTCCCATCCAGTTCACGGTGAAGGAAGCGGGCTGAGCGGCATCGAGATTGTTGGTCTCGAACGGAAAGGCGTCGGGCGCGGTGTAGATCGAGACGTTGGTCCACAGATACGGATCCACGACGGTGTCGGGCGGGAAGGTCATGTACTGGAGATTCTGCTTGTAGCGCTGGCGCCAGGGATACGAGGTGAGCGGCGTGAGATCGTTGCGGCCGAGCCAGGCGTTGCGATGCGCGATGCGCGCGCCGCTCCCCCCCGGCTTCGCGGTGGCGTAGATGACCTCGGCGTCCCCCCAGCAGCGCAGCGCCTGCGAGGCGCGCGAGCGCTGCGCCCAGTCCCATACCCACAGCACGATGCGGTCGCCGGAGTCGAACACGCCGTTGTTGTTGAAATCATCCACCTCGATCGGCAGCTCGACCGTCATGTAGGGCGGGCTTGCGTTCTCGAGGTACTCGTGGCGGTGAACGCTGACTTCGGCGATCGGGGTGCCGGCGGGGTAGCCGTAGACCGCGAGCGTGTCGTAGTCCAGCTCGTAGACTCCGGTGGTGTCGATGCGCACGCGCACCTCGGGAGCGTTCTCGTCCCATGTCCCGGTTCCGAGGGCTCGCGCGGCGCCCGCTCGGCGACCGAACAGCGCGCCTTCCGTGAATCGCGGGCGAGCGGCGCGCCAGGATCTCGCGTCCTTCCAGTTGGCGATCTGGCTGCCGAACAGCGCCTCCTCGTGGGCGTCGGGGGTCTCGGGCAGCGTGCCGATCGTCGGGCCGGGCGCGCTCGTGCCGACGAAATCCACGCGCACCGTGAGCTGGTGCGTGAGCGTGAGGCGAGCGGAGGCTTCGTCGTACTGGAACGGATAGAGCTCGACCGCCACGATGCGCCGATCGCGCATGCTCGAGGGATCGCCGACCGAGAAGGGCTGCGGCGGCCAGGGGCCGTCGCGGATCGGAACCGTGTCCTCGAGCACCGGGATGAAGCCGAATTTCTCGTCGGGGACGAGCCGCGAGCGGGCGGCGATCGCCAGATGGACGCCCTCGCGGGTCTCGATCGCGCCCCCCGACACCACCCGGGCGATCGGCCGCGCGCCCGGTGGCAGGGCCAGCAGGGCGCGCCCGAAGGGGAGCCGCGGCCGGCCCGTCAGCCCGCTGCGCTCCAGGCCGTCGACGAACGGCAGCAGCCGCTCGCCGACCCCGGTCGGATCGAGGCGCCAGTCGGTGACGTCGAGCGTCAGGGTGACGCCCCGAGCATCGCTCGAGACCACCCGGACCTCGGCCGCCCGGGCCACGGAAGACGCCAGGAACAGGCTGCAGGCGGCCAGCGCGACGGTGCGAAGGGGGCGCATGAAGTCGGGAAGTCTAGAGAGGCCGGGGAAAAAGGGGAAGCAATGGGCCATGCTAGAGTGTGCGGCCCGTCGTCGGCCATGGGAGTGACTCAGAGTGCGCCACGCGCTCCACCGCTACCGTTGGATCGTATTCCTGCTGCTCGGATGGGTTCCGGGTGCCGCGGCGCCACCCCGGGCGGAATCCGAAGCCCGCCCCATGCCGGACACCCTGCTGGCCCGGGTGGCCAGTCACCGCGAGGTGACGCGGTCCGGCTTCTATGCCGCCTGGGCAGAGGTGAGCCCCCCGGCCCGACCCGACTCTCTTACCCCGAGGGGGGCCCGGCAGTTTCTCGATCTCCTGATCGGCAAGGAGGCTCTGGGCGAGGCGGCCCTGCGCGAGAAGTGGGTCTGGACGGCGGACGAGAGCACCGGCTACGCGGGCCTGCGGGACCAGCTCATGCTCGAGGTGACGCTCGACTCGGCCATGGTGGACCTGCGCCAGCGGGTGCGCGCCCAGGGGGACACGACCTCGGATCCCCGCACCCTGGGCATTATGGCCCGGGACAGCTTCGCCACGCGGATCGCCCTCCGCTTCGACCCCGCAATGACCCGCAAACTCACCCGGGCGTTCGCCGCCATCCCCAAGCCCGCGCCCGAGTCGTCGCTGATGGCGCAGCTCCGCATGCTCGGCACCATGCCACGCGTGGACTCGCTCGATCTGCCGAGGGCGGTGGCGTGGAGCAATCAGGGCTCGTTCACGGTGGCTGAGGTCTTGAAGGCCTGGCAGGCGCTGAACCCGATCTATCGCCCGCGCATCGAGCACGAGCAGCAGCTCGAGGAAGAGATCAGGAACCAGGTGTTCGAGCGCCAGCTCCGTCGCGACGCCGAACGGCGGCGCATCGATCGGTGGCCGGCGATCGCGCGGGAGCTGCAGAAGAAGCGAGAGTTCACCGCCGTCACGCACTTCGTCCAGCGCGAGGTGTACGACAAGATCCCGATGGATTCGGTGACGATCGAGCGGTTCTACGATCAGGACCCGGCGCACTGGAGTCTTCCCGAGCGCGTCTCGCTGACCCAGATGGAATTCCCGTCCCGAGCCGGGGCGGAGCAGATGAAAGCCCAGCTCCTGATCCCGGCGCGGGCCGAGAGTCTGGTCGCCATGGGGGCGCGCGCCGGAGTGAATTACGACCTCGAGGTCTCCATGGAATCCGACAGCGCGCTGTTCGCTCGCGCGAAGCGCGCCGGCAAGGACGCCGTGCTCGGCCCCGATTCGGTGGAGGGCGGCTGGCGCGTGGCGCGCGTGCTCGGGGTCAATCCGGCGCGGACGCGCAGCTTTCGCGAGGTGCGAATCCTGGTGAGCAAGAAGTGGTTCGACCTCGAGGCCGAGCGCCGCATGCAGGAGCTGCTCAAGAGCTGCCGCGCCGCCACCACGGTCGAGATCAATGATCGGGCGGTGGCGCT
>DATKAB010000156.1 GCA_035498555.1 Candidatus Sulfotelmatobacter sp. | reverse complement strand
GCAACGGGGTAGACACTGGCGGGTGAAGGAGCCGAAGCGGACCCAGCGCCAGCCCGAGGGGCTCAAGTGGAAGCGACACCACGGCCTGGGGCAGAAGGGTGGCTTGAACGAATCGCCGGAGAGGTCCATGGCCGGGATCGCCCTGCACGATCCCGGCCATCAACATTCTCCGCCACACAACGAAACGAAACGGCCCACCGCGAGGTGGGCCGCTCCGCTGCCGTTGCGCGCCTGGCCGGACGCTACGGCATGAACTCGGCGAGCTCGGTCGGCTCCACGACGTAGGGCAGAATCCACGCCTGCGAGTCGTAAGCCGCTGCGTCGTCGAACAGCGTGCCGTGCGAGAGCGCGTTCACGCCGAAGTGATTGCAGCCTCCCAGCCATCCCGCGCGCACCTGAGCGGTGTAGGTGTTATCGCCATTGTTGTGGAACTTGCGGCGCAGCTGCCAGTAGTTCAACACCACGACGTCGTCGTTGCGTCCGGTAGTCGCGGTCAGCGTCACCATCGAGCCGGCGGTCAGCCGCAAGACTCGGCGCAGCCGGAACAAGGCGAGCGGATCGGTGATCGTCGTGTCGAGATCGCCCGACTGGATCCGCAGGCTCATGATCTGAGTGGTGGCTCCGGCAGAGGTGACCTTCACGCCCGAAGTCGCGGCGACCCGCCAGAAGGTGAAGCCCTTGCTGTCGCGACCATTGATGTGGACCCGCTTCAGCAGCAGATGCCGCTCCCAGTGATCTTCCAGCGGCTTGCTCACCAGGTGCAGCGTCGAATCGGGAAGGCCCGGATGCGGCCGCATGCCGATGGAACCCGAGCTCGGAGGGGGAGTGGTATCGGGAGGCGTGCTATCGGGCACCGTGCGCTCGAGAATATTGAAGGTGCCCTTGAGGGTCTTGAAGATACCGACCGCGACGGAGGTAGGACGTCCGGTGCTGTCGGTGTCCGAGAACGCGAATTCGAATCGCCGGTTCACGCTGTTGATCTTGCGGAAGAAGATGATCGGGCGAGTCGCGTCGATCGTGGCGCCCATCGCGTCGGCGCCGCTGAGATCGGTCTGATCCGCGCTCTCGGCGATTCCGTCCTCGATCAACTCGGGCGTGCCGGACATCGCCGAGGTCACATTCGACTGCTCGAGCGACGCGCCGCTCGAGGATCCACCGGTCGGATCGGTGATGCTGCTCGACGGTGAATTGCTCTTGCTGCAGCCAGCGAGAGCGCCGGCCAGGAGCAGGAGCACGACGCCAAGTCTTGACGAAGTCTTGTGCACGTGAAGGTCCTCCGATGTCGAGTTGCCGGAGCGGCCGGCAAGTGAGCGGGGCAGAGCGCGAGGGGACGTGCGCGCAAGAGCAGAGCGCGTGCCACGCGGGGCGCGGCTCTAACTCGTGAGGGCTCAACAAAGGCTCGGGTGAGCGCGCGCGCCGCCTTGTACCGGGCGGGCCACATCGCGTGGCCGAGTTGAACACTCCGGTATGAAAGAAAGCGGCGGGGCCTTGCCGGCCCCGCCCCGTCCGCGCGTCGTCGCGCAGAGTTCGATCTGACTATTCCTTGAAGGTCACCGGTTCATCCACCACGACGTGCAGCGAGTCCCCGGCCTTGAGCACCATCTGATAGCCCTTGGTGGTCGCGACCGCGCCGGTCGCTCCGGCGGCGCCCAGCAGGCCGCCGATCAGAGCGCCCCTGCCGCCGCCGACCGCCTTGCCGATGAGCGCGCCGGCCGCTGCGCCGCCGGCGACGGTTCCGACGTTCCGAGCACGCGTCGAACCCGCGATCATCTCCTCGGTGCTCGCGCTGATCGCGTGCGACTGGCCCTGAACCTCGACCGAAGTGATCGAGAGCTGCAGCATCGCGCGATCACCTTTGACCGCCGGCTTCACCGCCTTGACCACGCCCTTCACGGTGCTGCCCGAAGGGATAGGCGCGGCGGTGCCGAGCACCACCGGCGAGATCACCTTGCCGCTCCACGCATCGCCGACCTGGGCCTTCTCCGATGTCATCTCGGCGTCGATCGCGATCAGGATTCCGGTGCCCGCCGGGATCTCCACGCCCGGATGAGCCGGCGCGACCGCGTGGCTCGGCGTCGAGGAGGCGGGCTTGGCGCTGGTTTTCGCGGGCTTCTGAGTCGGCGCCGGCGGGGACTCCGGCTGCGACGTGGGCTGCTGCTGATAGTCCTGAGTCGGCGTCATGTTGCCCTGCGGTGACTCGACCGGGCTCGACGCCAGCAGGCTGTCACCGGCGGATTCCGAAGCCTGCTGAGTCTTCTTCGCGCAGCTCGTGCTGGCGATCGCAAGCAGCAGAGCCACGCCCGACAAGAATCTGAGTTGACGCATGGGGTCCTCCTGGTTCCGGCCATCCGGCCGACGCGCGAAGCGGGCTTCGGCGGCGGGGACATCCTGTCCTCCGGCCTCTGCCAATACCACGATCCAGCCGCGTGGATCAAGCCCTACCCGGCTCGCGGCGACCGGTCCGCACCGGTCGCCACCCGGGTTTCGGTCGCATTGCCCTTCCAGTAGTGTGCGGCGCCGATGGGTGCGTTGATTCTTCCTCAAGGAGGCTGCCCATGGACGTCGAAGTTCGGCGAGGCGATCTGGCTACTCGCGCGGCGGGACTGGTGGCGGTCGGAATCTTCGAGAACGAGCGCCAGCTGAACGGCGCCGCCGCCGCGGTCGACCGCGCGAGTCGTGGCGCGATTCGCACCCTGCTGAAGAGCGGCGACTTCCGCGGTCGCTGGCTCGAGTCGGCGCTGCTCTACGCCGGCGGCCGGCGGCCGCGTCGAGTGCTCGTGCTCGGCATGGGCAGGCCGGGCGAGTTCACCGCGCATCGAGCGCGCCAGCTCACCGCGATCGCCGCACGGCGCGCCCGCGATCTCGGCGCGCGCACTCTGGCCACGGTCGCCATAGGTGCCGGCCGCGGCGGACTCGACTCGGCCCGCGCGGCGCAGGCGAGCGCCGAGGGTGCGGTGCTCGGCCACTGGCGGTTCGAGGCCTACCGCACCGAGCGCGTGCCGGCGCCGCTCCAGCGCGTCGAGCTGCTCGAGCGCGACGCCGCGCGCGTGCCCGCGCTGTCGGGCGCCGCGAAACGCGGGGCCGCGTGGGCCGAGGCCGCGTGTCTGGCGCGCGATCTGGCCAGTACGCCCGGCCAGGATCTGGTGCCCGAGCGACTGGCCGAGCGCGCCGCCGAAGTCGGCCGCTCGATCGGGGCGCGCGTCGAAGTGATGGGCGTGCCGCAGATGGAGCGCCTCGGCATGGGCGCGCTGCTGGCGGTGGGGCGCGGCAGCGTCCACCCGCCGCGATTCGTGGTGCTCGACTACGACCCCCGCGCGGCAGCCGGTTCGCGCGCGAAACGCGCCCGCGCTTCGGCCGAGCCCCCGATCGTGATCATCGGCAAGGGCATCACCTTCGACACTGGCGGTATCTCGCTCAAGCCGCGCGAGAACATGCACAAGATGAAATACGACATGTCGGGCGCCGCCGCGGTGATCGGCGCCTTCTCGGCGCTGCCGACGATCGCGCCCGGGCGCCGCGTGATCGGTCTTCTGGCGAGTGCCGAGAACATGCCGGGCGGGCGCGCCTACAAGCCCGGCGACGTGCTGCGCGCGCTGGACGGCACCACTATCGAGATCACCAATACCGACGCCGAAGGCCGGCTGGTGCTCGCCGACGCGCTGGGCTACGCGCGGCGCTTCGAGCCCGATACCGTGGTGGATCTCGCCACCCTGACCGGCGCGATCTCGATCGCGCTTGGGTTTCTGGCCGCCGGGCTCTACACCGACGACGACGCGCTGGCGGCCGAGCTCAGCGCGGCCGGCACGCGCGCGGGCGAGCGCCTGTGGCGCATGCCGGCCTGGGACGAGTTCGCCGCCGATCTCAAGAGCGACACCGCCGACCTGGTGAATTCGTCGGGGCAGAAGGAAGGCGGCGCCAACGTCGCCGCGGTGTTCCTCAAGCGCTTTGCGCGCGGCATGCGCTGGGCGCATCTCGACATCGCCAGCACCGCGTGGTCGCCAGTGGAGCGCCCCCACGAAGGCCGCGGACCGACCGGGTTCGGCGTAAGACTGCTGCTCGAGTGGCTCAGTGAGAGGTCGGCGGCTTCGCCGCGGACGAAGGCTTAGCGGCCGGGGACTTCGTGCTCGAGGACTTGCCGGCCGGCCGGACCTCCGGGAGCGGCTTGGGGTCGCGGATCACGCGCAGGCCACTCGCCGGCTGCTCGAGCTTCACCATCCGGCCCTTCGCGTCGATCCAGGCCAGGAATTCATTGCTGCCGTCGGTGATGGTGTAGCGCCGGGTGCTGATGCTCCCCTTGCCCCAGGCGAGCGGCTCGTCCTTGGGTTCGGGACTGAGAGTGATCTGAAGGACGGTGTCGCGCGGCTCGCCAAGGATGAGCACGGGAAGCGTCCGCGGGTCGGTGGGCTTGCCGTGCAAGCTGCGCAGCATGACGTCGAAGAGCACGAACGCCTGACTGTCCACGACGAACATCCGGCCGGGCGGGCGAACGAAACTGTCGCCGGAGCCATGGCCCTCGAGCTCACGGTAGGTCGAGAACACCGTGTCGACCATCACCACGCCACGCAACAGCTTCTTGTTCAGAAAGTGCTGCTCCGAGCTGTAGCCGAGCAGGTCGTAGTCGAGCGCCTTCATCTCCATCTGCACCTTCTTCACCAGTTTCTGGTCGCCATCGGCCGTCGGGATGATCTCGTCGACGTTGGAGAACACCGACACCGAGTCGCCGGCCGGCTCGAGCGAGATCTTCTCGGTGCCCAGCAGCCGCGTCCCCGAATAGACCAGATATTGCGCGTAGTCGTTCTGCAGCGGATCCAGCCGGACGGCCGCCAGCGCCGGCGCGGCGAGCGCGGTCAGCGACAGCAGCAGAATCGAGCCCCTGAGCCTCAGCATGACCGGCGAGCGTAGCACACGCGCTTCACGCCGCATGTCAGCCGAGGGTCAGGACTCGAGCCGCGCCACGCACTCGATGTGCGGCGTATGCGGGAACATGTCGAAGGGCGTGAGCTCGCGCAGGGTGTACCCGCCGGCCGCGAAGTCCTTGAGGTCACGCGCCAGCGTCGCCGGGTTGCAGCTCACGTACACGATGCGACGCGGCCTGAGTTCGCAGGTGCGAGCCACCACCCGCGGATGGAGCCCGGCGCGCGGCGGATCCACCACCACCACGCTCGCGGCCGGCGCGTCGGCGCGCTCACCGCGCGCCCAGGCTCGCAGCACGGGCCGCGCTTCGCCGGCCACGAATCGTGCGTTCGACATGCGGTTGTGCGCGGCGTTGGCGCGCGCGCGTTCGACCGCTTCGGCCACGCTCTCGACGCCGACTGCCTCGCGCGCGACTCGTGCGAACAGCAGCGTGAGCGTGCCGGTGCCGCAGTACAGATCGAGCACCACGTCGTCGCGGCTCACGCCGCCCGCGTCGAGGGCGGCCGCGTAGAGCGCTTCGGCCTGGCGGCTGTTGGTCTGCAAAAAGGAGTTGGAGCCCGCCGAGAACTCGAGGCCGAGCAGCCGCTCGACGATCGTGCCGTCGCCGACCAGCAACTGCTCCGATTCCGCGAACGCGATGTTGGCGCGCGACGCGTTGATGCCGAGCGACACCGATTTGACCGCAGGCGACAGCGCCGCCACGCGCCTGGCCCAGTCCTCGAGCCCGGGCAGCTCGCGCGTGGCGATGAGCAGGACCGCGCACTGATCGGTGATCGGCAGGTGGCGGACCGACAGAAAGCGCGCCACTCCGACGTGGGCGCCGGGCCGGTAGCCGCGCCAGCCGTGTTCGCTCGCGAACGATTGCGTCAGACGAACGATCTCCACGGTGAGCACGCTCGGCAGCACGCAGTCCTCGAGCGCGAAGATGCGATCGTAGGTGCCGCGCTGGTGGAGCCCGAGCACCGGACGTCCCCCGGCGTCTTCGTCGAAGCTGAACTCCATCTTGTTACGGTAGTGGAAGAGATCGGGCGCCGCGACGATGGCGCGCACCGGTGGTTCGGCAATCCCGCCCAGGTGGCGCAGCGCTTCGATCACCTGCGCGTGCTTGATCCGGAGCTGCTCGGCGTACTCCAACTCCTGCATGCGGCATCCACCGCAGATCGCGGTGTGTGGGCAGCGCGGAGCGACCCGGAGCGCCGAAGGGGTGGTGATTCGTTCGAGGCGGGCCTCGGCGAAGCTTCGTTTGGCCCGCGAAATCCGAGCCTCGATCCGGTCCCCGGGAAGGCCGCGATCCACGAACACCACCCGGCCGTCGACCCGCGACAGGGCCTTGCCGCCCAGCGCGAGGTCGGTAACCTCAAGCGTTAACAGCTCGTTGACTTGCATGAGCGGGAGAACCCGGGACCGGCGCGGGCAACTCTTGGGAACTGCGCAGCGTCTCAGGTGGTACCTCAGGACGCCCGAGCCTGAGGAGCGAAGCGAACTCAGGCTATCACAGGGGGTCCTGGCCATGCGCAGCGTCGTCCGAAGCTCCACTTCGGGGCTGATCGGTCTTTTTCTCTTGTTGCTCGCTTCTCCCGTCCTCGCCGCACCCGCGCCGAAAGCCTGGCTCGGAGTCACGACCCAAGAGCTGTCCGACGAGCTGCGCGACGCGCTCGACATCAAGAACGACGGCGTACTGGTGAATCGCGTGGTCACCGGCAGCCCCGCGGAGAAGGCGGGCCTGCGCAAGGGCGACGTGATCATCAGCATCAATGACCACTCGGTGGATTCACCGTCGGCCCTCGCCGACGCCGTGTCCACTGCCGGGGTCGGCACGACCGCCTCGCTGCGGGTGGTTCGGCGGGGCTCAATTCAGAACATGAGCGTCAGGCTCGCGGCGCGCCCCGACTCACTGGACGACGAGGATCGCGGAGACTGGTCGCGTTCCAACACGCACGTGCGCGTGTGGAGAAATGGCAAAGAAGTCAGTCCGGACGACGAGGAGATCCCCGGACTCGAAGGATTGCGTCACCTGGACGGGCTCGGCGCCATGCCACGAATGATGTTTTTCGGTCGCGGCCGGCTCGGCATTCGGACCGCATCCATGAATTCGGACCTTTCCGGATACTTCGGGGGTACGAATGCCAAGGGTGCGCTGGTCCTGGAGGTGCTGAAGGACACGCCCGCCGAGAAAGCCGGAATCAAGGCCGGTGACGTGATCACTCGCGTCGACAACCAGGATGTCGAGGATTCGGACGACCTGGTTCGCGCGCTGCGCGACGAAGAGGGAAAGGTCACGATCACCCTGGTGCGCAAGGGTGCAAAGCGCACTGTGGACGCCACGCTTGAAGACGGGCAACTCGGGCCGCGCACCTACCGGTACGAGACGCGCAGTCCGAGCTCGTCGCACGACGACGACGATCTGCGACGCGAAATGCAGGAACTGCGCGATCAGATCAAGGATCTGAAGCAGCAGTTGGAGGACAAGAATCACTAGCACCCCGCCCCCCTACGGGGCGGGCCGTGCCTCCGCACAAAGGGAGCGCCGTCCGACCCGTCCGCGATTCCGAGATGTTCGCAAGGGGCGATGAACGGCCGGGAAGGAGCAGCGCGGCGCTCCCTCCGTGCGGCGGTGAGCGAATGAGCCCGGTCGTTTCATGAGGACGACCGGGCTCAACTTTTCTCCCGCGAGACGCTAGGCTCCGTCTCCATGACCCTGTCCACGGAAAACATGCGCTTCTGCCCGCGCTGTGCCACGCCGCTCGAAGACCGCGACGATCATGGCACCGCACGGCCGACCTGCCCGCGCTGCGGCTTCATCCACTACCGCAATCCAGTCCCGGCCGCCGGCGTGATCCTCACCGAGGGCGCGAGCGTGCTGCTGGTGAAGCGCAAGTTCGCGCCCCGGGCCGGCACCTGGTGTCTGCCGGCCGGATTCATGGAGGCCGGCGAGACCCCGGAGCACACCGCGGTGCGCGAGCTCAGGGAAGAGACCGGTCTCAGCGCCACGCTTACCGGACTATTCGGCGTCTACGCCGGGTTCGACGACCCGCGGGTACGCGCGATCCTCATCCTCTACACCGCGGACCGTGCGGGAGGCGAGCTCGAGCCGGGCGACGACGCGACCGCCGCGCGCTTCTATCCGCTGGCCAAGCTGCCCACGGCGATCGCATTCGAAGCGCACCGGCAGGCGCTCGACGAGTTTCGAGCGCAGACCAAGCGGCTCGAGGCGCACGCGCGCCGCCGGCAGGCGAGCGCGAAGGCGAGGCGCTAGCGGACCGCGGTCAGGCCCACGACGCCGAGCGCCGCGCGGACTCGAGCTGACCGAGCGTCATGGCCAGCAGCGCGCCCGCCATGCTGGCGCGGTCGAGGTCCACTTCCTCGAAGGCCTCGCCGTCGCGCTTGTTGCTCAGGTTGAGCACGCCGCAGACGCGCCCGTTGTAGATCAGGGGCACGCAGATGAACGAGTCCGAATTGTAGGCCTCGTGGCCGGTGTGACCCACCTCGTGAGCATCGTCCTTCACTCTCACGAACAACGGCTTGCGATTGTGCGCGACCCAGCCGGCCACGCCCTGGCCGATGCGCACCCGAACCTGGTCCGCGACTTCGGCGGCGATGCCGCGGTGTGCAGCGATGTGGAGCGTCTCTCGAGAATCGTCGAGCAGCATCAGGCTGCAGCGCTCGACGCCGAAGTGCTCGCAGAACCATGTCACCAGCGTTCGCGAGAACTCCTGCTGATCGTGCTGCTGAGCGAGCACCTGGAAGACGTCCTTCAGGAAGCCGATGGTGAGATGCTGCTCCTGCGCGCGCAGCCGGGTGGAGCTCAGCTCGGAATAGGCCTCGGTCAGGTGCTGCGTGGCCGCCGCCGACTGCTCCTCGAGCGCGAACAGCTGGCCCTTCACGCGCTCGAGCTCCTGCCGGTACTGGCTCGAGCTCTTGTCGAGCTTCTCGATCTCGCCCGCGAGCGCGTCGAGCTGCTGGCTCTTGCTCTGGTTCTCGGCCTCGAGCGAGGCCGCCTTGCTGGTGAGGTGCTGAATGTGAGCCTGGAACTGGTGCGCGGCCTCCGAATGAACCTCGGCGTCGGGCGCCGGAGTCCCGTTGTCGCGAGCGGCGCGATGGAGATGCTGGCTGAGCGCGAGCGCCGCCAGGCTCTTGACCGGAAGAATCTCGGAGACGGTGCGTCCCCCGAACGCGTTCCGCCGGTCGCTCGAGATCATGAGCATCCCGAGCATGTCTTCGTGGTCGGTCAGCGGCAGGCAGAGCACGCTCACGTGGTGGCCGTGCGCCAGCAGGCCGCTCAGCATCGGGACCTCGGTGGGATCGGGTTCGTAGCTGGGGGCGGTGTGGAACAGCTGAGAGAGCAGAGTGCGACGGTCGGCGTGATTGAAAAATGCACTGGGGTGGAAGAACTTTCGCACGAGCCGCGCCGGCAGCCGGTCGACGGGCTGCAGGATGTCCTTCCGGATCAGCCGATTGCGCTGGCGCTCGTAGACGCACACCAGGGCGTCGCGGCTCACCTCGTAGAACGCGAGAGTGGCGCTCCAATCGCTGCGCAGCGCCTGCAGATAGCCGAGGAACTCGAAGACGACGGCCTCGGTGCTGCGGGAGGCCGTGAGTCGATCCGAGATGTCGCGGAGGTCGAATTTGGACACGATGCGGTTCCCCCCATCCGAGTGGTTCGTCAGTGGTCCACCGGTGAAGGCAAGCGCTGTGCCCGGTCGGCGATGCGGAATGCACGGGTCGTGGCGCGTGTTAGAGTAAGGACGCCAAGCTCGTTCCTGCCCCCTGGACCGGAGCCTCGAATGCCTCAATTGATCGCTGATCGCCCGCTGGTGCGAATGACGTCCGAGCTCGGACGCGTGATGAGCGAGGCCCGCGCGCGCGAACAGGCCGGCGAGCGCGTTTTCCATCTCGAGCGCGGCGAGCCCGATTTCGACACCCCGCCGCACATCGTCGAAGCGCTGGCTCGCGCGGCTCGCGACGGCGAAACCCACTACCCGGACGCTCGCGGGACGCTCGCGCTGCGCGAGGCGCTGGTCGACAAGTTGCGTCGCGAAAACGGGATCGCGTGCGAACCGGACGACATCGTGATGACGCTCGGCGGCACTCACGGCCTGTTCATCGCATTCCAGGCGCTGCTCGCGCCGGGCGACGAGCTGCTGGTGTTCTCTCCGCACTGGATGGCGATTCCAAAGCTGGTGGCCATGGCCCATGGCGCGCGCATGCGCACCTTTCCCGCGTATCTCGAGCTTCCGTCGGGACCGGAAGAGCCGGCCGGGCTCGCCGCGCGCCTGCGCGCCGCGTTGAAGCCGGAGACGCGCGGGATCTACCTCAACACGCCCAACAATCCGACCGGCGTGGTGCTGTCGGCGGCAATGCTGTCGGCGGTGGCCGAAGTAGCGCGCGAGCGCGACCTCTGGGTGGTGAGCGACGAGGCCTACGAGCATCTGTTGTTCGACGGCGCGCGCCACGTGAGCCTCGCGTCGCTTCCCGGAATGGCCGAGCGTACGGTGAGCGTCTACACGTTCTCGAAGAGCTACGCGATGACCGGCTGGCGCGTGGGTTACGTGGTATCGCCGCCGCCGCTCCGGCCCGTGATGGGGCCGATGCTCTCGTTCTACACCACGCATGGCGTCTTCCCCTCGGTTCAGCGCGCGGCGCTGGCCGCCGTGCAAGGACCGCAGGACGCGGTAGAAACCATGCGGCGCGCCTATCAGGAGCGGCGGGACCTGTTGCTCGCGGGACTCGCCGGCCAGAGTGCGATCGTGGTGCCAAAGCCCAGGGGCGCGTTCTACGCGTTCGCGAACATCTCGGGGGCGCGCGCCGGACGCGACGTGTGGGATCTGGTACGCGAATGGCTGGGAATCGGGGTCGCGGTGCTGCCGGGCACCGCGTTCGGCGCCGACTACGCCGACTGGGTGCGGATCTCGACCGCGACCCGCCGCGAGGACGTGATCGAGGCGGCGAGGCGGCTGCGCGAGCACGTGACCGCCTCGGCGGGCGCGAGGAGCTGAGGCGAAACATGGGCTGGTGTCCGGAGTGTCACACCGCGTACCCGCCGGCGGTGGTCGCCTGCCCGCGCTGTCGCGTGGTACTGAGTTCCGAGCCTCCGGTGGAGGGCGAGCCCGGCGAGCCCGAGGCGATTCATCGCGTGCCCGATGCCGCGGCGGGCGCGCTGCTCTGCGGCATGCTCGAGAATCACGGAATTGCTGCGGTGCTGAGGAGCGCGACGCTGCCGGGCTACGGCTCGGTGCGGCGCGACTGGTCCACGTCGGCATGGGGCGAGATTATGGTCGCGCACGCCGAGGCCAGTGAAGCCCGCGCCCTGATCGCCGACTATCTGAGCGCGCTGGAAAGCGGCGGCGTGGTGCGCGATGAAGACGTGGAGGACAGCGAGCCCGGCGCGCGCTGACCGGCCACGGGTGGCGCGACCGCGCGCCTAACGGTTCTCGCGATTCGGGCCGCGGGCGGCGCGCGATTCGGACCGGTCCTCGGCCGACTCGCTCTCGGACGATACGTCCGAGTCGACCTCGATCACGAAGTTCCCCCCGATGCGCTGCGGCACGATCACTCGATGCAGAGCGATCGCGAAGACCTCGTCCATGGTGTCGACCGGGATCAACTCGAGGCGCTCGCGCACATCGGCCGGCACCTCATCGAGATCCTTGAGGTTGACGGCCGGGAACAGCATGGTCTTGAAGCCGGCGCGATAGGCCGCCAGCGCCTTTTCCCGCAGGCCGCCCACCTGCAGCACGCGGCCTCGCAGGCTCACCTCGCCGCTCATCGCCACGTCGTGGCGGATCGGCCGCTCGCTCAGCACCGAAGCGATCACCAGGCCCACCGTGATCCCCGCCGAAGGGCCATCCTTGGGCACACCGGCGGCCGGAAAGTGGACGTGGATGTCGAAGGCCGAAAACGCCTCGGGGTCGATCTCGAGGACGTCGGCGCGAGAGCGCACGTACGAGTGCGCCGCCTGCACCGATTCCTTCATCACCTCGCCGAGCTGACCGGTGGTGACCACGCGCCCCGCGCCCGGCATCTTGAGCGCCTCGACGATCAGGACTTCGCCGCCGGCGGCGGTCCAGGCGAGCCCGGCGGCGACGCCGACCTCGTCGTGCTTGCCGACCACTTCCGGGGTGTAGAGCCGATGGCCGAGATAGGTCTCGAGCGTCTCGGGCGAAACCACGTGCTTGCGGCGGGTGCCGGTGGCGCGCGCGTGCGCGACCTTGCGGCAGACGGTGGCGATCTGGCGGGACAGCCCGCGTACGCCGGCCTCCAGGGTGTAGTGGCGCACCATCGCGCGGAAGGTCTCGTCGCCGATCTCCAGGTCGCGAGCGGTGAGGCCATGATCCTTGAGCGCGCGCGGAAGCAGGAACCGGCGGGCGATGGTGAGCTTCTCCTCCTCGCTATAGCCCGGGATCTCGATGACTTCGAGCCGCTCGAGCAGCGGATCCGGCACCATCTCGATCGTGTTCGCGCACAACAGCAGCATCGTGTGCGAGAGATCGATCGGCAGCCCGATGTACTGATCGGCAAAATGCGCGCTCGAATCCGGATCGAGCAGCTCGAGAAGCACCTCGGTGACGCCGAGGCCGCCCTCGCCGATCAATCGATCCACGCCGTCGATCATCAGCACCGGGTTGCGGGCGCCGGCTTCGCGGACCGCCTGCACGATCTTCCCGGGTTGCGCGCCGGGCAGCGAACGACTCACACCGACCAGCTCGCTGGCGTCGCTGGTGCCCGAGACGCTGATGCGGACGAACGGCCGGCCGAGCGCCTGGGCGACGATCGCGCCGAGCGTGGACTTGCCGGTGCCCGGAGGTCCGACCAGACAGATCGCCGGGCCGGGCAGATCGGGCTTGAGCTGGCGGACCGCCAGGTACTCGACGACGCGCTGCTTGGCCTTGTCGAGCGCGAGCGGCTCGCGAGCCAGCACGCGCTGAACCTTGCGAAGGTCGGCGTCTTCGGGAGCGCTCCGCTCCCAGGGCAGGCCCCAGAGCCACTGGAGATAGGCGCGCACCTGGCCCGCTTCCGGCGTTCCGGGAGGAAGTCGCCGCAGCCGGTCCATTTCGCGCTGGGCCTGGCGCGTCACTTCGGCCGGCAGCGTGTTGACGGTGGCCGCCGGAGGCACGTCGGCGCGAATCCGCTCGGCCGAAATCGCCGGGGCGGCCGCGCTCGCGCGCAAGGCTCGGCCGGCCTTGCGGCCGCGCAGGAGACTTGGCCGAATGGGGCGCGCCATGGCGGACCTCCGCTGAGCTGTCGAGAGTAGTGCCTTGAGACTTCCGGACCGGAGAGGGGCGAGGAGCGGGCCGCCCTCACGCATTGCGATAAGCAAATGCCCGGCCGGGGCTCGGGAAATTTCCCGCCGGGCACCGATCATGGGTCAAGTGACACGCACTCAATCGGTTGACCAAAGCGTGAAGACCGGTGGGCCGAGTCGGAATGATCGGCCCCTCCGCGAGACAGCCCAATCGCTTAACAGAGCGAGGGTAATTTTAGGGTGAGAGCGGCGGCGACCGGCCGACCGTCTCAAAACGAGGCGGCCACCCTCGTGAACGAGGATGGCCACGACGATGACGCTGGAAAGTTCGACTAACGGTAGATCGACTTGATCTCGCCCCAGGTCGAGCCCTTGGTCGGCGTGGCCTGGTAGCAGGCGTCGTCGAAGGTCGTGCCGGCGCCGACATTGTCCACCGAGTAGGTCCACCACACCGAGCCGGCCGGGTAGCCGGAGGGGAGCGTCGGCGCCGAGGCGCTCTGGCGCAGCGCGAACGACGAGATCGAAATCCCCGAGCCGGTGCCGGTGTGCGAAATGCTCGGGCTCGCCTCGGAGGCCGGATTGACCCACATCGTCGCGGTCACGGAGGCCGGATCGTACTTGATCACGATCTGGTAGGGCGTGTCGTAGTTGAGCGACGAAGCCGACCAGGGCACCGGCGCGACCGTCGCCGAAGTGGCTCCGAACGTCAGCCCGAACGTGAAGCCCGACGCGCCAACCGGCACCACGTAGACGCGCGCGAAGAAGTTGCTGGTGCCGGTGTCCTTGAGGTGCGCGAAGTAGTTCGGATGCGGCGAGCCGTTGGGATTCGGGATCGTGACTTCGAAGCAGGCATAGGTCGGGGCGGTGGTCGGCTGCGCGGTGAACGAACGATTGTCGTCCGGCGCGTTGTTCATGTTGCCGACGGCCCGGCTCGAGACCACCTGAATGTCGATGCCTCCCGCGCCGCTGTGCGTGGCCCAGCCACCGTTCGGAACGAGATTTCCGTCGGAGTAGGCGAAGCCTTCGCTCAGCAGAACAGTCGCCGAGGCGGGAGCGGCGAGGAACGCCGCGGTCGAGGCAAGAGCGAGAAGCGCGATAACAGTTTTCCGCATGACGGGGTCTCCTTGGCTGCGCGGTGATGCGGTCGTGCGTTGCGGCGCCCCTGCTCCGGCGTCTGGTTCGCCGAGGGGGGATCGTCGGGACGCCCCGGATCAAGCCCGTATCGGAGAACGGGCAACTCCGATGTCGTTGCTCGCTGGCAACAATTCAATCGAACGCCAATAGAAGTGTAAGTCGTTTCCGTTACAGCAGCAAGACCGAATTCTGAACTCAGTGTAAATGCGACGGTCGCGATGTAGGGCCAAATCGGGAGGATCGGCTGGTCCTACTCAGCCTGGCACAGCAGGCCGCGGGCGGGCGGAAGCCCTTCGCCAGATCATCAGGGCGTTGACCAGCACGAAGATGGCGAAGGCCTGGCTGAGACGCGCGTGGGGTAGCAGCTGCGCCAGCCAGGAGGACAGCGGGGCGCCGACAGCGGCCCCAACCGCCAGCAGGGGGACGAGCCGCCAGACCACGTTTCCGTGCCGCGCGTGCTCGAGGGTGCTGGCCGGGGCGGTGGCAAGAATCACGGCGAGCGAGGTGCCCTGGGCCACCTGCTGGGCCATGCCGAGCAGGAGCGTGAAGGCTGGGACTGCGAGCAATCCGCCCCCGACCCCCATGTAGCCGGCGAGGACGCCGACGGCGATCCCGAGAACGATCTCGAGCGCGATGATCCAGGGTCCCGACAGGGCGTGGGCCGGCGCCGGGGCCGGTGTGTGCCAGAGCAGACGGATGCCGACCAGCGCGAGGAAGACCGCGAAGGCACGCCTCAGGCTCACGGGCGAGGTGCGGGAGGCGAGACGCGCGCCATATCGCGCGCTGACCACGCTGCCCACCGCCACGATCAGCGCCGTGCCCCAGGCGACGCGCGCAAACGCTCCGTAGACCAAGAGTGACGCGAGCGCGGCCGCGCCGATGGTCGCGACCGAGGTGCCGTGGGCCTGGTGCTGGGTGAGCCGGAAGGGTCCTGCCAGGACCGGCACCAGCACGATGCCGCCCCCCACGCCGAACAGCCCGCCCGCCGCGCCGGCCGCCGCGCCGCTCAGGACGGCGGCGAGCCGCTCGCGGTGGGTCACCGCGGACTCGTCAGGAGTTGGTGGAGGCGACGGTCGGCGAAGTCGTTCGCTGAATCAGCCGAACCACGTCGGCGAAGCGCGTCGCGTTGGTCGGCGCGCCCAGCACGACCGCGATGAACTCGCGGCCCTGCGTGCGCACCCAGGTGGCGAGGCAGTAGCCGGCCTCGCTGATGAAGCCGGTCTTGCCGCCGAGGATTTCATAGCGGCCGTAGAGCAGGCGATTGGTATTCGAGATCAAATGGTCGCGACGTGACGAACGGAACTCGTAGCTCGGCGTGGTGGTGATGTCGCGCACCAGATTCTGGCTGGCGGCCGCCTGCAGCAGACGCGCGACGTCGGTCGCGGTCGATACGTTGCGTTGATCGAGCCCGGTGATCTCGACGAAGCGCGAATGCGTGAGGCCCAGCTCCAGGGCCTTCTGGTTCATGCGCGCGAGGAAGTCCTCCATGTCGAGGCCCGACTCGCGAACGATCACGCGGGTCGCGACGTTGTCGGAGCACATCAGGCTCATGTGCAGCAGATCGCCGAGCGCGACGCGCTCGTGATTCCGGAGCTGAGTGTGCCCGCCGCCGCTCAGCTCGGCCTGGGTGACCTCGACTTCGCGGTCGAAATCCGGCTTCTGCTCGAGGAACACCATGGCCGTCATCAGCTTGGTGATGCTCGCAATCGGCACCGACAGGGCCGCGTTCTTCTCGTAGAGCACCTCGCCGGTGGCCGGGTCGAATACGACCGCATTGCGCGCGTAAACACCCCCGGGCGGCGCCCGGCGGGCGCGCCGCGAATGGTGCGAGCGATGCTTCGTGGTCGTGGACGAAGGGCTCGAACCGATCTTGACCGTGGTGGTGGTCGCGTGGGCGTCGCCGGCCGTCATGGCCGGCAGCGCTGCCAGCGTGGCCAGGATGAAAATCCCGGCGCAGCGCCGTGCGGAGAAAGACATTTCGCCTCCTCAAGATGCCTCGAAAAGGTGCTGTCGGCCGAACCCTCCTTGGTTTCGGCAAGTGGAGCCGAACGACTTTAGAACTCTCGATTGAACCGCGTCAATGCGGAGGTGATGGAATCGCGCGGAACGCGCGATGTGCGGGTGCCCGCTAGTGCACGGTGTGGGGGTGGGCGCCCGCCCCGCCCTGAATCAGACGGCCGTGCGGAAGTATCAGATCCGTCGCGCGACAGAACCCGTCGGGGCTCAGATTGTCGGCCTCGTCGGCCCCATCCTCGAGGCGGCCTCCGTGAAGAACGACCATGAAGGACCGCCCGCGGCCCGAGTTCAGCGCCGCGACCAGCGGCGGCGTGAGCCCGGCTCCCAGTGCCAGGTCCACCAGCACCACCTCGGGGGACCAGCGCAGCAGCGAAACCGCGCGCGCCGGGTCGGATGCGGTGAGCACGACGGCACCAGTTCTTTCGTATGAGCGGATCAACTGCGCGTGAGCGCGCGGAGCGAGGCTGATCAGCAGCACTCGGAACATTCCGTCTCGCCGGGTCGCGGACATGTCAGCAGAGGATCCGGAGGTCGATGCGAATCTTGTCGAGCGCGTCCAGCAGTGCGGGAAGGAAGCGGCCTTCGGCGCAGAGCGTCTCGAGATCGCAGGCACTGCCGGCGGCCAGCCGGCCGGCCCAGCCGTATTCCGGCGAATAGTCGGCGCGGCCGCGCGTGAGAAATTCGAGCAACAGGCGCTGTTCGTCGCGCCCCAGCAGGTCGAGGCGATCGAGGAACAGCGTGCCGCCCTCCGACGCATGGAGCACGTCGTCGGGGCGCGGAATGCCGCGATGAAGCGCGCGCAGGATCGCGCGGCCGAGCCGCGGCGAATCCTCGGGTGCCCGCGCTGAAATCAGCGGGCCGCGACCGAGCCGGCTCTCGTGATGAAAGCGGGTCGCGACTTCGAGGCGGTCGGTTTCGTCGCCGCCGATCAGGAGCAGGTTCACGAGGTTTCCGCGGTGCATGGAAAAGAATCGCGCGGGGAGCGCGACTGCGCTTCCCCGCGCGACGAAGTGTCCCGCGATGGCGGTGTCCACCGGACTTATGGAGTCGCCCTGCGCATGACGGCAACGGGTCGCGAGTTCACAGCGACACGGGCCGGAGCGAAGGACAGC
>DATKAB010000155.1 GCA_035498555.1 Candidatus Sulfotelmatobacter sp. | reverse complement strand
GCAGCGGTTGCATTTCCTCGTTGAGCCTTGCCCGGGGCGATCGCTTCGTTCAGCCCGAACAGGTTGAATGCGGCTTTTCAGCTCCGGGGGCTTAACGGGACCGCGGCTTCCGCGCGATTACGCGCGCCCGATTTCGCCGAGTGCGTGATACGCGCCGCGCTGGAGCAACGGCACCGCACGGCTGACGTTCAGCTCGGCCGCGAGCCGCACGTCGGATTCGAAGCCGCGCGAGATCAGCTCGCGGCCCGAGGCGCAATGTTCGAGCATCTCGGCGAGTCGTGACTCCAGCGCCGCGAACGCCTCGCGCGCCGCGCGCGCCTCGGGCGAGAGCTCCTCGCCGAGCCCGGCGAGAATCGCTCCCGCGCCGAGCCCATCCTCGAGCGCGGGACGGAGGCTGCCGTCCTCCCAGCGCTCGCCGGCCGGGATCACCGCGATCGTGCGCCCGAGTCGCCGCGCGGCGCCCGCCACCGCCGCGGCGTTGCGCAGGCAGCCGCACAGCACGACGCCTCCGGCGCTCGCGCGACGTGCGCTGAGCGTCGCGCCGTTGGGCGAGGGCAGCGCGACGCGCGCACCCGGCTCGACCGACAGGAACGAGGCGGGGGAGAGCGAAAAACCGGCCTGGCCGCGCGGACCCGCGAGCGCCGCGGAACGCTCGCGCGCGAATTCGGCGGCGCGCTCGTCCTTCCAGGCGACCGGCAGGATCTCCGCGCCGCGCGACACCGCCACGTCCACGCAGGTCGAGAACGAGAGCACGTCGACCACGATCACCACGTCGGCGTCGCCGCCGACCGCGTCGAGTCCGGCGAGACCCCATTCGCAGCGGATCGGCCAGAGCTCCTGAGCGCGCTCCTTCATGCCAGCATGGCGAGCTTCTGCCACAGGGACTCGAGCTCGACGCGAAGCCGCTCGTACTCCGAGACCAGCTGCTTCGCCCGCGCCCCATCGCCATAGACCTCGGGATCCGCGAGCTGCGATTCCAGCTCCCGGACGCGCGCCTCGCGCGTCTCGATGTCGCGCTCGACCCGCGCCAGCTCTTTCTCGCGCTTCTGGCGCGCGGTGCGATCGGTGCGCGATTCCGCCGGGCGGGATGGCGCCGGGCGCCCGGGCGCGGCTTTCGGCAGCGGCGTCTTCGCCGCGGGCTCCGCCTCGGCCGCGGTCGAGAGGCGTGCGATGCGAGCGCTCTCGTAGTCGTCGTAGCCGCCGGGGTAGGGCACGACGCGCCCGTCTTGCACCTCGAGGATGCGGGTCGCGAGCCGGGCCATCAGCGAGCGGTCGTGAGTGACCACCACCACCGCGCCGGGGTACTGCTCGAGCGCGCTCTCCAGCACTTCCTTGCCGGCCAGGTCCAGGTGGTGGGTGGGCTCGTCGAGCAGCAGGAGGTTGGCGGGCTCGAGCAGAATGCGCGCGAGGGCGACGCGCTGGCGCTCTCCGCCCGAGAGGATGCGGCAGAGCTTGAACACGTCGTCGCCCGAGAACAGGAAGTTGCCGAGCAGGCTGCGCAGCCGCGGACGCCAGGCGGCACTGGCGATCTCCTCCACCGCCTGCAGCACGGTCTGGCCGGGGTCGAGGGTTTCGGCCGCGTGCTGGGCGAAGTAGCTGAGACGCGTGAACTGCGCGGTCTCGCGAACGCCGGAACGAGGCGCGAGCTGGCCGGCGATGACGCGGAGCAGCGTGGTCTTGCCTGCGCCATTGGCGCCGACGATCGCGACCTTGTCGCCGGGCGAGATCTCGAGACTGGCCGAGCGGAACACATCGCGCGCGTCGTAGCCGAACGAGGCGTCGCGCATGCGCAACAGCGTGCGTCCGGCGTGGGGCGGGTCCGGAAACGAGAAGCGGATGCTCTTCGGCTTGCGGGGGATCACCACGCGCTGCTGCTTGAGCCGATCGATCTGCTTCTTCTTGCTCGCCGCCTGCGAGGCCTTGGTGTTCTTGGCGCCGAACCGCTCCACGAACCGCTCGAGCTGCGCGATCTTCTGGTCGAGCTGCTGGTTCTGCGATTCCTTCTGCTCGCGGCGCCGTTCGCGCTCCTCGAGGAAGCGGGTGAAGCTCATCGGGTAGTCGTGCAGCTCGCCGAGGTCGAGCTCGCGCACCTCGGTCGCCACGCGGTCCAGGAAGACGCGGTCGTGCGAGACCACCACCAGGCCGCCGTGAAAATCCTGGAGGTAGTCCTCCAGCCATTCCATGGCCGGGAGGTCGAGGTGATTGGTGGGCTCGTCGAGCAGCAACACGGTGGGATCGGCGAGCAGCAGCGCGGCGAGCGCCGCACGCATGCGCCAGCCTCCCGAGAACTCGGCCAGCGGCCGGTCGGCATCGGCGGTCGAGAAGCCGAGTCCGCTCAGCACGCGCCGCGCCTCGGGCTCGAGCGCGTGTTCGTCGTTCATCTCGAGGTGATGCTGCAGCTCGCCCGCGCGCTCGAGCAGGGACTCCAATCGCGGATCGTCGGGCGAGATGCCTTCGAGGGTGGCGTGGAGTTCGTCGAGCTCGAATCGCATCTCGCGCAGGCTGCGGTACGCGTCCATCGCCCGGTCGAGCACCGTGCCCTCGAAGCGCTCGGCCGCCTCCTGGGGCAGGTAGCCGAGGCGAGTGCCCTTCGCGAGCACTCGCTCGCCCGATTCGGGCGTGATCTCGCCCAGGATGACTCGAATCAGCGTGGTCTTCCCGGCGCCATTGGGGCCCACCAGGGCGACCCGATCTCCGGGGGCGATCACCCACGAGACACGGTCGAACAGCACTCGCTGTCCAATCGTGTAACGGAGGTTCTGAAGCTGGATCAAACACGTCTCCCTTCGACCGTTGACACCTGCCACGGCGGCTTCGGATAATGCCCTGTACGCATCTGGTGCGCACGGGCCGCCGCCGCGTTGTAACCCGCATCCCTCGAGGGAAGGTCCCCCTGATTCCCACGCCCCGAATTCGGCTTTCGGCCGCGATTCTCGCGGGGGCGCTGGCACTGGCGCTGGCCGGCCAGGCGGCCGGCTCGTGGATGATTCCACCCTCCCCGGACCGCCCCAAGGACTTCACCATCGTGAAGCAGGACGGGATCTACCACCTGTTCTACATCCGCAACAACCCCAACCTGCCGGCCGAATCGACCCAGGTGGACTTCGGGCACGCGATCTCCAAGGACCTCTACTTCTGGACCCCGGAGCCGCCGGTCCTCCCGACCCGTCCCGGGCGGTTCGACGCGAGCCACGTGTGGGCGCCCAGCATCGTCCGGCGCGACAGCGTCTACTACATGTTCTACACCGGGGTCGTGGATTCCTCGAGCACCTATCAGTTGTACCAGCGCATGGGGCTCGCCACCTCGACCGACCTCTATACCTGGAATCCGCTGGAACTGCCGGTCTACGGCTGCGGGCAGGTGCCGTGGTGCGCGTGCGACAGCACTGACTCCAAGCCGTTTCGCGATCCGTTCGTGATGGAGGACCCGACCACTCCCGGCCGGTGGCTCATGTACTACAGCACCGCGCCGGCCTCCGACCCCGGTGGGATGATCATTGCCGTCGCGAGCTCGGATGGCGATTTCACGCAATGGCAGGACCTCGAGCCGCTGTGGATCACCCAGCGCCAGTACACCTACAACGACGCGGTCGAATCTCCGCACGCCTTCGAACACGACGGGCTCTGGTACCTGTTCTTCACCACCAATTCCGGCCAGCCGATTTCGTTCGCCACCAGCAACAGTCCGATTGCTCCGCTCCAGGATTGGATCTACCGCGGCCGTCTCTCCAACATGATCGGGGTGAACACCGCCGGCTGGTTCGCGTCCGAGTACCTTCGCGACGGGCTGGTGGACTACTTCCTGTTCGTGGACGGCGATCGGATCGAGGTCAGCCGGATGGTGTGGAATCCCGGCTGGACTTTCCTGCTCGCCCAGCCCGATCTGTTTCACGTTCAGTCGATGACGTGGACGCCCCCCGCGCATGGAGCGCGAGCAGGACAGCACGCGACCCTCGGCATCAATTCGACCTGGTGGAGCGGCCACACCGCGGACCTCGAGTGCCTCTGGATCAGCGATCAGGACGGGAGCTGGAACCCGGTACCGAACAGCGTGCTCGGGATCCCCGATCACATCGTGCTGACGGCGGACTCGACCAGCTACGACTGGGCGATCAAGGCGATTCCCGACAGCTTCAACGTTCCCTACCCGCAGACTCTGGTCATGCGGCTCACGGATCAGACCGCGACCTCCAACCCCATTCAGATCTATGAATCGGTCGGCAGGGGAGGCGGATTCGACCCGCCACCCCCGCCGCCGCCTCCCGACACGACTCAAACCCAGGGTGGGGGATCGGATGACGCGAGTCTCGACGACGCCCTGCCGAAGCTGCGCCCGCTCAGCAACTCGATCTTCGGCGATCGTCCGGCGTTGCTGGTCCAGATGCCGAAGGCGGCAGCGGTGCGCCTCGACGTCTTCGATCTGCAGGGACGAAGAGTGCGCACCCTCGCCGATCGCACCCTTCCCCAGGGAGCGACCGTGCTGCCCTGGGATGGCCGCGACTCGAACGGTCGTGCGCTCGCGCGCGGCGTCTACTTCACCCGGCTCAGGACGGGCCGTGTGACGCTCTCCTCGCGCGTGCTCCTGCGCTAGTCCGTCGCGCGGAGCCTACGCGCCGAGCCGCTCAGGATTCAGCCCCTCCAGCTCCTTGACCACGAACCTGCCATCACGACGGATGCATTCGTCGTCGAACCAGATCTCGCCGCCGCCATACTCGGGACGCTGGATGAGCACCAGATCCCAGTGGATCTGCGAGCGATTGCCGTTGTCCGCCGTGCCGTACGCCTGGCCGGGAGTGAAGTGGAGGGATCCCGCGATCTTCTCGTCGAACAGCGTGTCCTTCATCGGCGAGGTGATGTACGGGTTGAACCCGAGCGAGAACTCGCCGATGAAGCGTGCCCCTTCGTCGGTGTCGAGCACCTTCTGCAGGCGGTCGGCCGGCGAGCCGGTGGCCTTGACGATCCTGCCGCCCTCGAACGTGAACGAGAGATTCTCGTAACTCGTGCCCAGGTAGAGCGACGGAGTGTTGTAGGTGATCGTTCCCTCCACTGAATTGCGCACCGGTGCGGTGAAGCACTCGCCGTCGGGAAGATTGCGGCGGCCCTCGCACGGCACCACCCCGACTCCCTTGATGCTGAAGCGAAGATCCGTACCGGGACCCTTGAGCTGCACGCGATCGGTGCGGCGCATGCGCTCGGCCAGCGGTTCCATGGCCGCGGCCATCCGGCCATAGTCGAGGGTGCAGACCCGATAGTAGTAGTCCTCGAACGCAGCGGTGCTCATGTTGGCCATCTGCGCCATCGAGGCGCTCGGATACCGGAGCACGACCCAGCGTGTGTGATTGACGCGGTAATCGAGGTGGACGGGCTGGGAGACCAGCCTCGTGAACAGGCCCATCTGGTCCGGGGGGACGTCGGCGAGCTCGGAACTGTTCTCGGTGCCGCGCAGGCCGACGTAGGCCTGCACCTTCTTCATCTGGAACAGCTCGAGCTCACACTGCAGACGGAACTGCGCCTCGGTCGCCTTGAGCATCAGGGCGCGCGTCACCGCGTTGTTGCGCAGCGACACGACCGGAATGCCGCCGACCGACTGCGCGGCGTCGATCAGATCGAGCACCAGTCCGTTGCCGACGTCGAAGGCTTCGACGAAGATCACCTCATCACGCTGGAGCCGAGTGGAATGCCGGATGATGACGTCGGCGAGCTTCGCATTGCGACCGTCACGCATGGGATATCCTCCGGGGGCGCGGCGCGGTTCGTTCCGCGCGAACGACGTCGAGAGTGGTTCGCGAGAGTCGCAGACCATAGCACGGGGCCGGAGGAAGAATGGCAGCGCTGCGAGTCGTCATCCTGGGGACGGGCTTCGGACGGACCGTTCAGTCGGTGGGATTTCAGCGCCACTCGGGGTTCGAGCTGGCGGGGATCGCCGGCTCGCAGCTCGAGAAGACGCGCCGGATCGCGAGCGAGCTGGGAATCCCGCACGCCGGCGACGACTGGCGCGAGCTGCTCGGCCGTCTTCGCCCGGACGTGGTGAGCGTGGTGACGCCCGCTTTTCTCCATCATCCCATGATGCTCGCGGCGCTCGATGGCGGGGCGCACGTGCTGTGCGAGAAACCGACCGCGCTCCATCGCCATCAGGCGGTCGAGATGCGCGATCGCGCCCGCGCGCTCGGCAGGGTGGCGGGCGTCAACCACGAGTTCCGGTTCTTCCCGGCCCGGCGCTATGCGCTCGAGCTGGTGCGCGAGGGCGCGATCGGCTCGCCGCGGCGCGGAGAGATCCTCGGCCGCTACCCGATCTGGGCGACGCCGGCGCAACGGGGCATGACCTGGCTCTCGGATCGCAGCCGCGGCGGCGGCATCCTCGGCGCGCTCGGGTCGCATCACACCGACTGCCTGCGCCTGTTCTTCGGCGAGCCGTTGCGCACTCTGGCCACGGTGCGCGTGGATCAGCCGCGGCGCGGCCCGACGGCTTCCGATCCCCAATCGGCAATGGCGACCGCCGACGATGCCTGCACGGTTCAATACGAGTTCGCGAATGGGGCGACCGGGCTCGTGGATCTGAACGCGGCGTCCTCATACCGCTGGGAACGCTTCGAAATCATCGGGAGCGAGGCGACGCTGCGTTGGGACGACGACGGCTATCGGCTGTGGCGGCTCGTGCCCGGGAGAGAGCCCGAAGAGCTGACGCTTCCTGCCGCCTACCAGCTGAAGCCGCGCGACCGCGACCCGCAGCTGGTGGCGCCGTTCGGGGCGCTGCTCGACGTGTTTCACGCCGCGATCACGCGTGGCGAACCCATGCGCCCGGATTTCGACGACGCGGTCGCCGTCCAGTGCGCGCTGGATTCGGCTCGGCTCTCGAGCGAGTCGGGCGCGTGGGTCGCCGTCGAGCGCCTGTCGGGATCGTGAGCGACGGGAAAGACGAAATCCAGCTCTTCATCCAGCAGGGTGACCTCGCCTTCGCGGTGTCCCGCGCGCTGGCCTCGGTCTCCGCCCGCGCCGCGGTTGGACCGCCCCGCGATGCTTCTTCTATACTCTGATCGGCCGACGATTGAGCATCAGCACGGGGCCGAGGGACGGGGAGGACCGAGAATGGCGGACTGGGACGTCATCGCGAAGCAACGCCTGACCGAAGACTGGGCCACGCTGCGCGCTGCCTACCTGCCCCTCAATCAGGCGATGCGGCGCTCGGTCGAGTTCCTCGAAAAGGGCGACGGCGCCTTCTCCGAGCTGCTGTCCGTGGCGCGCGACCGGCTCGATGCGGCTCTGAAGAATCTCACCGCGTTGTGCAATCGACGTTCACCCTGGGTGCGGCTCGAGGCCATCCGCAATCTTCGCGTGCTGGCGACCGGGCTGAAGGGCGCCGCCAACGACGACCCGCGCGCGCTCTTGCGCTTCCTGTTCGCGCTCAGCGAGCTGATGACCAACATCTGGAAGGATGCTCCCACCGAGGCCAGGGTGGCCGAGAATCTGGTGCTGGCCGGCAGCCCCGATTTCTGGTTCGGCTGCGATTGCTGCGCCGTGGGCGTCCTGAAACCGGCGCGTCCCGATGATCCGCCCGACCTCACGCGTGGCAAGGAAGTTCGGCTGGTGTGGGAGGTGGATGCGCTGTTCGCCTGGACGCTCGATGAGTTCGAGGACTACCTGGCGAGCGAGCGTTATTCGCTACCGACCACGCCTCGGATCGCGGCCACCGACCAGCTCGGACTTCCGGTCGTGGACGTCGCCGCCGAGTCCCTGCGGCGCGGAAGCGAACTGTTCGGAGCGCAGGGTGGCGGTCTGTTCGGGCCGCTCGACCTCAAACACCTCGATCTGCTCTAGGGTCGGATCGAAGCGGCATCGCCCGAGCGGTCTGTGAGCGCCCTCCGGCCGGGGCTAACGGCGGCGGGATCGCTTCGCGGCGCGCGCCTTTTCCTTCTTCTTGCGCGCGCTGGCGCGGGCGCGCCGGCGGCGCAGGCGGTGCTTGAATGAGGTCATGAATCTCCCGACGAGGTCTTGGTTTGCCCCGTGAAGGGGCGCGAAGTCGCGCACGTTATCCGAGTGCCGCCACGCGCGCAAGCGCGGGGGAGGAGCGACGAGCGATCGTGGCCCTCAGGCCGCTTCGTCGCCCAGCGACTTCTTGGCCATGGCCTCGGCGGCCGGGCCCGACTTCACGTCGGCGCACGCGGCGGTGACCACGTACACGCGAACGTTATTGCTGCCGGTGTCGGCGGGGAACATGAAGAAGCCGTCGCGCTCGGGGGAGTAGGAGAGCGAGTAGCCGCACAACAGCTCGCCGTCCTTGAAGCGCACCGCCAGCTTCTTCCCCTGCGCGGTCTCGCCGGGACCTTCGATGAAGCCGCGCACGTCGCGCCGCTTCGCCTGGCCCACGTAGTCCTTGACGAAGAAGATCGCCTTGAGCTGCTGGGTCTTCACCTCGACCGGCGGCTTGCCGTCGTGCGGCTGGACGTGAAACAGCGGGCGATTGGGGAAGAAATCCTGGGTCGTGCCTTTGAGCAGCTTGCCGCCCATCGAGTGCACGACCACCTTGTTGGTTTCCGCCATGACGGCTCCCTCCGGACGGCGCCCGCGAATGATCTCGCGGCGAACTCCGGTCGCTCCTGACCGGCTACCGTACACGCGTGGTTTTCGGCCGCCCCGCGCCGGGGCTTGAGGGGCATCCTCAGGCGCTTGCCGCCTGGCCGGCCGTTATGGGAGCTTCGCCGTCTCTACGGTTCCTCGCTTTCACCCTCGGCAGGAGAATTGAGAGATGCGCGCATCCGTCGCCGTTCTCGGCGCCGCGTTGATGATCACGGTTCTTGGCAGTTGCAAGCAGTCCTCCACCGGGGGTGCGGCTGCTCCCGCCACGTCATCGGCGGGCAGCCCGGCGGCCTCGTCCGCCTCGGGTGCGGGAACCACCGCGTCGGGCGCCTCGAGCCTGAGTGCCGGCGCCACGTCCAACGGTGGCTCGCCGGCGAGCGGGCCGGCTGGAGCCTCGGCGGCCGCAGTACCGGGTGAGAGCCCCGGCGCTGCCAAGGAAGTGACGATGGCGAGCGGCCTCAAGTACACCGATCTCAAGGTTGGGGATGGAACAGTGGCGGAGAGCGGCATGGTCGCGTCGGTCCACTACACGGGCTGGCTCACCGATGGAACCAAGTTCGACAGCTCGGTCGATCGAGGACAGCCGTTCTCGTTCCGGCTGGGCGGCGGCGAGGTGATCCGGGGCTGGGACGAGGGCGTGAAGGGCATGCGGGTCGGCGGCAAGCGGAAACTGGTCATTCCTCCCGACATGGGCTACGGCGAGCGCGGAGCCGGTGGGGTGATCCCTCCCAACGCGTGGCTGGTGTTCGACGTCGAGTTGCTCGGCCTCCATCCCTGAGGTTGTGTGGCGGAGAGTGTTGATGGCCGGGATCGTGCAGAGCGATCCCGGCCATGGACCTCTCCGGCGATTCGTTCAAGCCACCCTTCTGCCCCAGGCCGTGGTGTCGCTTCCACTTGAGCCCCTCGGGCTGGCGCTGGGTCCGCTTCGGCTCCTTCACCCGCCAGTGTCTACCCCGTTGC
>DATKAB010000154.1 GCA_035498555.1 Candidatus Sulfotelmatobacter sp. | reverse complement strand
GGGATGGGGTCTGACGAAGCTGTCGAATTGGCGTGTCTCGTGCCGGTGAAACCGCCGCGACCTTCCCTGGCGCTGCCGGATTCGCGAGGGGCTGCGCGAATACCGGTCGCGACGTGTCGTCGAGACGGAGGCGAGGACTTCCCCGAGGGGCTGCGGCGTCCTGCGGCGAACGCTCCCCGGGACGCCCGACATCACCGGCGGTCGATGCGTGGGGTCATCGACGCTGCGGGCGCGCGGGCAAACTAGCCAACCGGACCCGCGGGCGCAACGATTTTCTCGCTCCGTGGCCGCGATTCTGGCGGTCGTGATAGCATTCTGGGCTGGTGTCCGGGGTGCGGGACACTTCAACCCGATCCTCACATGAGGAGGCTGTGAAGCAACTCCGCCAGTATCTTCGCAACGGTGCGCTCGATCTGGGCGAGGTGCCCCTGCCGGCCGTGGGCGCCGGTGAAGTGCTGGTTCGCAGCCACTATTCGTTCGTGAGCGTGGGCACCGAGAAGATGAAGGTGACCCAGGCGCGGATGAGTCTTGCCGAGAAGGCGCGCGAACGTCCGGACCAGGTCAAGCAGGTGCTGCAGACCCTGCGCGAGCAGGGCCTGATCCCCACGA
Organism: Candidatus Sulfotelmatobacter sp.; assembly: GCA_035498555.1. Taxonomy (NCBI): domain Bacteria; kingdom Pseudomonadati; phylum Acidobacteriota; class Terriglobia; order Terriglobales; family Candidatus Korobacteraceae; genus Candidatus Sulfotelmatobacter; species Candidatus Sulfotelmatobacter sp. The sequence continues at coordinate 3,578 of DATKAB010000154.1, read as the reverse complement.
TCCGCAAGGTTCAGGAGCGCCTGAAGGCCCCCACCACGCTCGGCTACAGCTGCTCCGGCACCGTCGAGGCGGTGGGTTCTCAGGTCGAGGAGTTCCGGGTCGGAGATCGCGTCGCCTGTATCGGCGAGGGGCTCGCGACCCACGCCGAGTACAACTCGGTGCCCCGCAATCTGGTGGTGCCGGTTCCCCCGGGTGTGAGCCTCGAGGCGGCGAGCTCCAGCGCGATCGGCGCGATCGCGCTCCAGTCGGTGCGCCAGGCCGGGCTCGAACTGGGCGAATCGGTGGCGGTGATCGGCCTCGGCCTGCTCGGGCAGTTCCTGGTGCAGCTCTGCCGCGCCAACGGTTGCCGCGTAGTGGGCGTGGACCTCGACGCCAGCAAGTGCGCGCTGGCGGTCGCCAACGGGGCCGAGGCGGCCTCGGGGCCGACCGGCGACGAGGCGCTGAGTCACGCGCTGCGCGCGAGCGGCGGTCTCGGGGTGGATGCCGTGCTGCTCACCACCTCGACCCAGGATCTCGGGCCGATCGAGCTGTCGGCGCAGCTGGTGCGCGATCGTGGCCGGGTGGTGTGCCTGGGCAACACCGCGATCCAGCTCGACTGGCGCACCTGGTTCGGCAAGGAGATCGACTTCCGCTTCAGCCGCGCCATGGGCGCCGGGATGTTCGACCCCGACTACCTGATGCGCGGCAAGGACTACCCGGTCGGCTACGTGCGCTGGACCGCGCAGCGCAACATGTCGGCGTTCCTGGATCTCATCGCGCAGGGAAGGCTCGATCTCTCGAAGCTGATCACTCACCGCTTCCCCTTCACCGAGGCGATCTCCACCTTCGATCAGATCGCGAGCGGGTCGCTGGCCTCGGCGGTCGGCATCGTGTTCGAGTACGAGCAGGCCGAGCGCGGCACGCCGGCGATCCAACCGCGCACCATGGAGTTCGCGAGCGATCGGAAGCGCGGTGCGGTGCGGCTCGGCCAGATCGGCGCCGGCAATTACGCCAAGTCGATGCTGATGCCGAATTTCTCGTCTCTGAGCGCACTCTCGCTCGAGACGATCTGTACGACGAGGGGCGCCAACGCCGAAGCGTTGGCCAAACGGTACGGCTTCAGAAAGGCCAGCACCGACGCCGCGGCGGTGATCCGCGATCCGGAGGTGAACGCCCTGCTGATCGCGACCCGCCACGACAGCCACGCGCGGCTGACGCTCGAGGGACTGCGAGCTGGCAAGCACGTCTACGTCGAGAAACCTCTGGCGATGTCCGACGAGCAGATCGCGCCGATCGCCGAGCTGTTGAGCCGGCGCGGCGAGAACGGTCCGACGCTGTGGGTCGGCCACAATCGGCGATTCGCCCCGTCGAGCCGGCGGGCCCTCGCTCACTTCGACGGCGTGCCGGTGCGGCAGGTGCTGTGCACGGTGCGCTCGGCCGGCGTCCCTGCCGACAGCTGGTACCAGGATCCCGGCGAGGGCGGCGGGGTGCTGTTCGGCGACGTCTGCCATTTCATCGATCTCGCCATCTTCTTTTCCCAGAGCCTGCCCACCGAAGTGCACGCGATCGCCACCCCCGATCCCGCGCACCGCGAGGAGAGCTGGGCCATCTCGCTGCGCTTCGCGAGCGGCGGCATGGGGCTCGTGCACTACGTGTGCGGCAGCCAGCAGGGCTGGGAGCGGGAGAGCGTGGATATCCTGGGCGGCGGCCGCTCGGCGCGCATCATCGGCTTCCGGAAGCTCGTGCTGAACGGCGGCCCCGGCCGCGGCACGCACCAGCAGGCGCAGCCCGATCTCGGCCAGAAGCCGATGCTCGAGGCGATGATGGCGCAATTCTCGCGCGCCCCCGGCGGCAAGGACTGGACCGAGAGCTTCGTGGTCTCGGCGCAGGCGCTGCTGGCCGCGCATCGCTCGATCCTCGAGCGGCGCGTGGTCGCGATCGAGCCGCAATTCCCCTACGCGCCGATCTGAGGTGCGCGTTTTCCACTGCGCGGCCGCGTTTCGATGAGTGATCGCCCCCGCGTACTGATCGTCGGCCCTCTCCCGCCGCCGATGGGCGGCGTCCAGCTGATGATCGATATGCAGCTCCACTCGAGCCTCTCGCGCGAGTACGAGCTCTCGACCGTCGACACTTCGAAGCGTCAATTGCGCTGGGCGGTCGAGAACCCCACCTGGCGGACGCCGTTCTACTTCCTGCGCGACTTCTCGCGCCTTTTGCGATCACTGGCGAGCATTCGCCCGCGCGTGGTGCTGGTGCACGCGGCCCCGAGTCCGTCGTTCCTGCGCGATTGGGTGTTCATGCTGGCGGCGCGCGCCTCGGGTGCGCGGGTGATCTGCCACTACCACGGCACGCTGCACACGCGCTTTCCCTCGGGTGAGACGACGAGCGGGCGCGCGATCGGGCGACTTCTGATGGGCGCCGCCGATCAGGTGCTCGTGCTGGGGCCCACCTACCAGCGCGAGATGGGCGCGGCCTGGCATCGCACGCTGGCGTGGGCTCCCAACGTGACCGACGTCTCGCTCTATCGCGACCTTCCGGCGGACACGCCGGCGCCGTGGCTCAAGAGCGGCGAGCGCGGCGTGCTCTACATCGGACGGCTCTCCGAGCCCAAGGGCCTCTACGACCTCTACGACGCGGTCCCCCGGGTGGTGGCGAAGCATCCGAACACGCGCTTCGTGCTGGTGGGCGTGGCCGAGAACGACGAGCGCGAACCGATCGTGCGCGCCGAAGCCGAGAAGCGCGGCATCCTGCCGCACGTCACGTTCCTCGGCTCGCTCGAGGGACGCGAAAAGGCGGCGGCGTTCGTCACCTCGCAGATGATCGTCGTGCCGTCGTGGACCGAGGCGTTTCCGCTGGTGATCCCCGAAGGCATGGCCGCCGGACTGCCGGTGATCGCCACCGCGGTCGGCGCGATTCCCGATTTCGTGAAGGACGGGGAGGATGGCTTCCTGGTGCCGCCGCGCGATCCGGCGGTGCTGGCCGATCGCATCATTCGGCTGCTCGACGACGAGGCGCTGCGGCGCCGCATGTCGGCGCGCGTGCGCGAGCGGGCGCCTCGCGAGTTCGACGTCGAGGTCGGCTGCGCGAAGGTGGGCGCGGTGATCCGGGAAGTACTGGGCGAGCGGGCCTAGCTGGCGTTTCCAGGTCGAGCCTAGCGCGGCGCGGCCGGACCCAGCGACTCGAGGAACGCCCGCCAGTCGCGGCGCGAGGGGTCGAGCCGCAGCGCCTGACTCGCCGCATCGCGCGCCGCGACCGTGTTGCCCGAGCGCGCGAGCAGCATCGCCAGCTCGAACCATCCCTGAGCGTCGCCCGGATAGCGCGCCACCAGCCCGCGATAGATCTCGATCGCATGCTCGAAATCCCCGCGGCCGGCTTCCATCACCGCCCAGTGCCTCAACACCTGCGGGCTCGGCTCGAGCTCGGCTTCGTGCGCGAATGCTTCGGCCGCCCCGGCCGCGTCGCCGAGGTCGCCGCGCCGCAGGCCGAGGAACTCCCAGGCGCTGGCGCGCTCGTGAACGGCGCGAACCGGCGGCCCCGCGATCAGCGCTTCGACGCGGCGCAACCCGCGATCGCGATCGGCGCTGTGGGCCAGCCACTGA
>DATKAB010000153.1 GCA_035498555.1 Candidatus Sulfotelmatobacter sp. | reverse complement strand
GACGAAGCGAGGCAGAACGGCGAAACCTGCACCCGCCTGGGCCGCCGCCAGCAGTGCGTGCGTGCTGTTGGTCTCGAGCGCCACGCGAGCGCCGGCGAGCAGCTCCTGAAACCATGGCGCCTCCTGCAGCATCCGGAACTGCGGTGTGTAGACGAGCAACGGGGCCCCGCGCAGCGACTCGACGTTCGTCACCCGTCGCCGAGCGCCCGCGGCGAGCTTGCGGGCGGCGTAGAGCGCGAGCGTGGTGCGGGCGATGCGCACCGCGAGCAGGCCCTGTTGGCGCGGCTTCGGGGATTGAATCGCGAGGTCGGCTTCGCCTCGCGCGAGGTTGCGCTGACGCGTGCCGACCAGCAGCTGAAGCGCGATCCCCGGATGCCGGTCGCGGAACTGGGCGAGCTTCGGCGCAAGCCAGTGCGACGCGAACTCCGGCGCCAGCGCAAGGCGAACGCTTCCAACCACGGCCCCAGCTCCTTCGCGCGCCCGCGCCGCGAGCCCGAGCGCAGCGCGCTCCATCGTTTCGGCGTTCGCCACCGCGTTCTGGCCGTGCACCGTGAGCAGATAGCCGCCGGTGGTGCGATAGAAGAGCGGGACGCCCAGCTCGGCCTCCAGCGCCGAGATCCGGCGTGACACGGTGGTGTGCTCGACCCCCAGCCGCCGCGCGGCGGTCGAGACCCGCCCGGTGCGTGCGACCGCCAGGAACGCCTGCAACGCATCCCAGTCCATGATGTGCATTATTGCACACTGGAAATGCGAATTATGCACTGGCCGCGGAACGGCCATCGCGTACTCTCGCCGTCGTGACCCCACCGACGGGAGGAGCGCGAGAGGAGCGCAATCGCATGAGCACGCAGGCGCAGAGCGAAACGCAGGCGAAGGACCAGCAGCGGGCGCACTGGAACGAAGTGGCCGAGGGCTGGGGAGCCTGGCTCGAATGGACCGAGCGGAACTTCGAGCCCGTTACCGGCTGGCTGCGTGTGGCTTCCGGCTGGAACGAGAACACGCGGCTGCTCGATCTGGCGAGCGGCGCGGGCTATCCGGCGCTCGCCGCGGCAGCGGATCTGCGCCATGGCCGCGTCACCGCGACCGATTTGTCGCCCGCCATGCTGTCGGTCGCCGCGCGCCTCGCGAAGACGCGAGGCCTGACCAACCTCTCTTTCGTGGAGATGGACGCCGAAACGCTGCGCCTGAACGACTCGTCGATCGATGTCGTGACCCATGCGTACGGCCTGATGTTCTGCCCGGTTCCGGCGCGCGCCGTGGCCGAGGCCCGTCGTGTGCTGGCGCCCGGCGGTTGTTACACGGTCGCGGTCTGGGATGAACCCGCGAAGAGCCCGTTCTTCACCGTGATTCGGGCGGCTGCCGAGCACCACCTCGCGCTTCAGCCGCCTGATCCCGAGGCGCCCGGCCCATTCCGGCTGGCTTCGGCGCCGTTGCTTCGCGGGCTGCTCGAAGACGCGGGCTTCTCGGGCGTGCGGATCGAGAGCGTGCCGGCGATCTTCGAGTGCGCTTCAGTTGCCGAGTATCTCCAGATCTTCGGCGATTTCGCGTGGAAGGCGCGGGTCGCCGCGCTCGACGACCGGCAGCGCCGGAGCTTCCATGACGACGTCGCCGAGGGCGCGCGGCCCTTCATGAGCGGCGGCCGCCTCCGGCTCACTGCGACCTCGCTCTGCGCGTGTGGACGAAAGTAGCGCGCATTCTTCTTCCACGATTGAGTTCGACGTTTTGGCTGGCCGAACTTTCAGGGGTTCGCGACGAGCTTGTGGGGACGGTTTGTCGTTGAGTTGGCGAATATCCGGGCGGAGAATCAGCTGGGGTTTGAGCCGCAACCTCAATCTGGAGATCTGTCATGGGCCGCCGATTCCAAATCGCCGTCGCTGTCTTGATCATTGCCCTGTCGGGTGCGATCTGTGGATGCCTCGACCCGCCGACCGTCAACACCAGCCAAAGCTGTGCGGGGGATTACTGCGACTTCTACGCGAACGGCGCGGTGCGCCCCTACAGTGCGATCGGGATAGTCGCGGTCGTCAACGTGCTCGACCTGCCGCACCAGGGTGGCCCGGGGCCAGCCGTGCGGCTGTTATGCCAGTGCGCCAGCTGCGCCACCGGTGACAGTCTCACGCTCGCCGTCTCGCCCTCCCTGCCGCTGGGCAGCAGCGTG
>DATKAB010000152.1 GCA_035498555.1 Candidatus Sulfotelmatobacter sp. | reverse complement strand
GATCATCACCACGAAGCCGAGCCCGAGCAGCACGCAGCCGATCGCCATCTTGGTGAGGCTCGAGGGCTCCTGCTTGCGCTGCGCCTGCCACGCCCACAGGGTCGTCAGCAAAGGCGTGATGAACCAGATCATGAACGGATTGAAGGCCTGATACCACGTCGAGGGGATCGTGAAGCCGAGGATCGTGGGCCAGCGGGTGTTCTGGTCGGCCCACAGCTGCAGCGTGTTGCCCTGCTGCTCGTACACCGCCCAGAACGCGGCGACGATGAAGCACGAGACACAGATCGCGATCACGCGTGGGCGCTCGTCGCCATGGAGGCGGGCGATCCATGTGACGATCGTGGCCAGCACCACGACGGCCAGCACCAGCGAGATCGCCTTGGGGAGTGTGAGGAGCCACAGCAAACCCATGATCCCGATCGGAATGCCGAGGATGAACGCGACGGTGCCGGCGATCGGTGCGGTCTTCGATGCGGTCGGAGGCGGCTCCTGCGGCAGCTTGTCCTGGTTGAGCACGTAATTGATGAGGCCGAGCACCATCCCGACGCCCGCGGCGGCGAAGCCCCAGTGCCAGCCGACCTTTTGCCCGAGCGTGCCGCAGATCAGCGGCGCCAGAAACGCGCCGACGTTGATGCCGACGTAGAAGATCGAGAACGCGCTGTCGCGGCGCGAGTCACCGGGCGGATAGAGCCCGCCGACCTGGGTCGAGATGTTGGGCTTGAAGGCGCCGTTGCCGAGGATCAGGAACAGCAGTGCCGGAAGGAACAGGCCTTCCACCGCCATCAGGAAATGCCCGATCGCCATCAGCGTGCCGCCGACGATCACCGCCTTCCGTCTCCCCAGCAACCGGTCGGCAAGCAACCCTCCGAAGAACGGCGTGAAGTAGACGAAACCGGTGTAGAGGCCGTAGATCTGCGAGGACAGCGCCTGATTCGCCATCGGGCCGAACGCCGCCTCCAGCGCGCCCTTCAGCGCCGTGAAGCCGAGCACCTTCTGCCCCACGTCGGGCTTGATGAACAGGTACTCCACCATGTAGAGCACCAGCAGCGAGCGCATGCCGTAATAGCTCATGCGCTCCCACATCTCGGTCATGAACAGCACGAACAGCCCGCGCGGGTGTCCGAGCCAGGTGGCCTGGGAGCGCGGAAGGGCGATCGCCTCGGCAGCGGTGGTTGCCATGGGAAATGGGGTCTCGGTGGTCGGTGGCCGGCACTTTCGCGCCGCGGGGCCCGGCCTGCGCGATCGCAGGCGAAGGGCGCGAGCCTACACGCTGCGCGGGCGGCGTCCCAATCTTTTCGTGCGGGCGCGGAGTGTGGGGATGACCCCGTCCGTCACCCCTTGATGTTGCCGATCGGCCGGAGCGATACCACGCGCTTCGAGATGCCGACCTCGTCGAGCACATCCACCACCGAGCCCAGGTCCTTGTAGGCCAGGCCGGCCTCCTCGGCCACTCCCGACATCGACGCCGCGCGCACCACGATGCCGCGTTCGGCCAGATCGCCGAGCAGTTTCTCGCCGCGCACCGCCCGCTTGGCCGCGCCACGCGACATCACCCGGCCCGCGCCGTGCGCGGTCGAGCCGAAGCTCAGATCCATCGACTTGCCGGTCCCGACCAGCAGCGCCGATCCGGTCTCCATCGAGCCGCCGATGATCACCGGCTGGCCGACGTCACGGTAGCACGAGGGCACATCCGCTTCGCCCGGGCCGAAGGCGCGGGTGGCGCCCTTGCGGTGCACGAGCAGCTCCATCGCGACGCCGTTCACCACGTGGCGCTCGAGCTTGGCGATGTTGTGGCAGACGTCATAGACCTGATGGAGCCCGAGGCGCTCGGCGGGCTGCTCGAACACTCTCGCGAACACTTCGCGCACGCGATGCGCGATCGCCTGGCGATTGGCGAACGCGAAGTTGGCGGCGCACAGCATGGCGCCGAAATACCGTTGGCCCTCCTCGGAGCGGAACGGCGCGCAGGCCAGTTCTCGGTCGCGCACCGCGAGCCCGTATTTCTTCATCGCCGAATCGAACACGCGCAGGTAGTCGGTCGCGATCTGATGGCCAAAGCCGCGCGAGCCGCAGTGGAGCATCACGCACACCTGCCCCTCGCGCTCGATGCCGAAGGCCCGCGCCGCCAGCGGATCGTGAATGCCGCCCTTCGCCACCACCTGAATCTCGAGATAGTGGTTGCCGGAGCCGAGTGTCCCGAGCTGGTCGCGCCCGCGCTCGATCGCGTGCGCGCTCACGTTCTCGGGGTCGGCCCCGGGCAGACAACCGCGCCCTTCGGTGCGCTCGAGATCCTCGTTCCAGCCCAGGCCCTCCTTCACGCACCAGCCGGCGCCCTCCAGCATCACGCGGCGCATGCGCTTCGCGTCGAGCGGCACGAACCCGTGGACGCCCACGCCGGTGGGCACCGCGCGGAACAGCGCTTCCACCAGCTCGCGCAGCTTCGGCCTCACGTCGCTCTCGTCGAGCGAAGTGCGTAGCAGGCGCATGCCGCAATTGATGTCGAAGCCGATCCCACCCGGCGAGATCACGCCGGTGTCGGAGCGAAACGCCGCGACGCCGCCGATCGGGAAGCCGTAGCCCCAGTGGCCATCGGGCATGCACAGGGCGGCGCCGACGATGCCGGGGAGGCAGGCGACGTTGGTGACCTGCTCGAACACGCCGCGGTCGAGCTTCTCGAACAGCGCCTCGGACGCGTAGATGCGCGCCGGCACCTGCATCCCCGCTTTCGCGGACGCCGGGATTTCCCAGATGCAGGGCGCCACGCGCTGGACGGCGAAGCCGTGCGCGCTAGAGATCGACGACGAACTGGCCATGCCACTCCTTGCCCTCGCGGGCGACACGGAGCTCGTGCATGGTGATTCCCTTCACATCGAGGTTCCGGCGCGTGCGCTCGGGATCCACCACGTCGCCGAAGAGCGTGGCGGTGAGCCGGAGGGGCTTCACGTCGCTCACCCGCACTTCGGCACGGGGACAGATGAGTCGATCGCGATCCTTGATCAGCAGGATTTCCGACAGCCAGTCGAACAGCAGCAGCTCTTCGCTCTCGGCGGTCAGCATCACCGGACGGCTCTCGTGCTCGACGATCGATTCGGGATCGGCCATCAACTCGGCCACCGCGCGCGCGGCGGTCGCGAGCAGATCGCCAAGCGAATCGCCCCACACCTCCACGGCGCAATCGGCGATCGCGATGTCCTCACGGAACACGAAGCGTCCCATGGCCGGGGATGATGCCACCAAGGACGGGGCTGGACCAGAAACGCCCGACTGCCAGGCATCAGGGAGCGACGACCGAGGTGCATCCGTGGGGATACTCCGCAGGTCGGAAGGACGACGCCCACGCTACTTCAGGCCGTCGAGCCTCTTCTGGAGCGAGGCAATGGTGCGCGGAGAGCGCTGGCCATCGGGGAGCGCCTCGGCGAAGGCAATCGCGTCCTCGAGCGTCTTGCGCGCGCCGGAAAGATCGCCCTTGCCGGCGTAGAGGTCGGCGCGAGTCTGATAGAAAGTGAGCTTGCGCGGACCATAGGCCAGGGCCATGGCCCGATCCGAGGCTTCGAGGCCCTTGTCCCACTCCTTCATTTCCCGGTAGGCGATGGCGAGCCGCGCGGGAGGATTGTAGTCGTCGGGAAAGTCGCGCTCGGACTGCTCGAGCATCGGAATCGCGCGCTCGGGATGCCCGATCTCGATGTAGGCGCTCAGGCGATGCGGGTCGTACACCATGCGCGCCGTGGGTGTCTTCGCCTTCGCCGCCTCGCCGTCGAGGAACGCCGACCATTGCTGCGCCACCGCGAGATGGCCGAGCGAGTCGTCGGCGTCGTCACGCGCGTCGAGCAGCGAGATGTAGAGCCCCGAGCGGTCGTCACCCGAGAGCATGATGGTGGTGTCGGCGAGGATCGAGTGCGCCGCCGACTCCAGATCGCGGATCCATTTGGCGCGCCGCAGGTCGTCCCTGGGGAGCTGGAGCGCACAGCCCAGCCCGTTGCCGGCGATGTTGGCGGACCAGCTGGTGTGGCGCTCGGAGGGCAACTGCGCGAGCGCCAGCTCGACGCAGGCCTCGGCGCTGTCGGCCTCGGACAGCGCGAACAGCCGCGCATCCACTGCGCGCGCGCGTTGCGGCCACGTCGCCGGCGCGGCAGCGAGCGCCGCGCCGTACGCCGCCGCCGCGGCGCCGTACTCGCTCGCGCCATACAGCGAATCGGCGCGCGCCAGCTCGGCGTCGGCGCGATTCGCGAACGCCGTGCCGCTCATGCGGCGCGACCAGGCCGCGCTCTGCTCGTCGAACAGCGTGTGGAGCTGGGCGACGGTGGCGCCGCCCACCCACTGCGTGAGGGCGCGCTCGTGGATGCCATCCACGATGAAGTAGGTCGGGTACCCGGGGATCCTGTACTTGCGGAGGAAGGCGGCGTTGGTCGCCTTTTCACCGTTGATGGCGAGCCAGACAAACTGTCCGGCGTGCCGCGAGAGCGAGCGGTCGGTGAGGACGTAGGCCCGCATCGAGCGGCACGTGTGTCACCACGGCGCCCAGGATTCGACGAAGATCGGGAGTCTTCGCTGTTTGGCCAGCGCCACCGCGCGCGGGTAGTCGTCGTCGATGAAGGGGAGCGCGAGCGAGGTCGAGGTGGCGCGAGCCGGGGCGTGTACGAGCAGCGTCGCCAGCGCCAAGCCGGCCGCGGCCAGAGTGGGGGCGGAACGCATGACCGCATGCTAACAGGCGCCCGGGTCGCTCTCCAGCCGTGCCGGACCAACGCCGCCTTGGCCCGGCCGAACGCTGCGGGTTGCGGGATCCGATTGCGATTCGTAACGTCGTGGAAGTGTCCGTTCCAGTGCCGAACCTGCTGATGGTGCTGGTGGCGCTCAGCGCCGCCTCGTTCCCGCCGAAGCCCGTGCCCGGCGCCGAGCGCGACACGGTCGCGCCCTCCAGAGGAGGAGCTCTGCACATCCTCGCACTCGGCGACTCCTACACGATCGGTGAGGCCGTCGCTCCGGAGGATCGCTGGCCGGCGCAGCTCGCCCGTCGGCTGCGCGCGAGCGGCATCAATGCCGCCGAGCCCGATCTGGTGGCGAAAACCGGCTGGACCACGGACGAGCTGGCGGCGGGCATCGCCGAGGCCCGACTGCGTCCCCGCTACGATCTGGTCACGCTGCTGATCGGCGTCAACAACCAGTATCGAGGGCTGCCGATCGAGCAATACCGCAAGCAGCTCCGCTCCCTGCTCGGCCGCGCGCGCGACTTCGCCGGCGGCGATCCGGAGCGGGTGATCGTGATCTCGATCCCGGACTGGGGCGTGACGCCATTCGCCGCGGACCGCGACCGGAACGCGATCGCCGCGGCGATCGACATCTTCAACGGGATCAATCAAGAGGAGGCCGCGCGCGCCGGCTCCCGCTGGGTGGACGTGACCGGCATCTCGCGCGAGGCCGCTGCCGACAGCGCGCTGGTGGCCTCGGACGGGCTCCACCCCTCTGCAGTGATGTACCGGCGCTGGCTGCAGGTGCTCCTGCCCGAAGCCTGGGCGGTGTTGAGCCGGAATTGACGAAGTGAGAACGCCCGCCGGGAGCCGGCGATGTCCCGCGAGCGCCATCGCTTCGTATGATGATTGCGAGCGAATCGAAGCCCCGAATCGAAGGACGAGGAGGACTCGGATGCATACGCGAGCGCTTTGGACTCTGGCGACTCTGGTGCTGGGCCTGCTTGCCCTGGCCGGCCGGCCGTGGCTGGCGCTGGCCGGCGGCGACGCGCCCTACCAGGTCCCCGCCGGAGACAAGGTGAAGAAGGTGACGCTGACGGATGCCGAATGGAAGAAGAAGCTCACCGCTCAGCAGTACTACGTGCTGCGCGAGAAGGGGACCGATCGCGCCTTCACCGGCGAGCTGCTGCACGTGAAGGGCAAGGGAGTGTTCGTGTGCGCCGGCTGCGGGCTCGAATTGTTCAGCACCGAGCAGAAGTTCGAGTCCGGCACCGGCTGGCCGAGCTTCTGGGCCCCCATCGCGAAGTCGCACGTGATCGAGCTCGAGGATCACAGCCTGGGAATGGAGCGGATCGAGGTCGAATGCGCCCGCTGCGGAGGGCATCTGGGACACGTTTTCGACGACGGGCCGGCGCCGACCGGACTGCGGTACTGCATGAATTCGTCCGCGCTGCAGTTCGTCCCCGCCCACTGACCCGCGTCTGGCGCAAGTCTCTTCGCCACATTTCTGTCACAGATCCGCGGCGCTTCGAACAACACGAGGCGCCGCGTTCGTGTCTGCTTCGTCCCGCGCTCACCACAATTCCGCAGCATCTGTCAGTGTCGCGCAAACTCTGCGCGCCGATCCCGCATCCGAGACACAAACCGTACAAGGCCTCGCACACGCTCGCGTAGCTTTGTCTTCCACACGCGATCCGTGCGCGCGTGCGCCGCGAGGCCGCAGACTCTCGGCTGCCTGGAGATCGTTCCCCCATGCCGTCCCAGCGACGAGCGCGCGATGCCAATCGCCTGCCCTCACCCACGCGCGGACGCGGCCGAACCCCGCGCCCGGCGGGCATGGCATCGAGCGCCTCGGCTCCATCCGCGATTCCCGTGGTGCTGATGCTCGCAGCCCTGCTGGCGGCGTATGCGATCACCAGCATCACCCCCGGCATGTGGCTGTGGGGCGTCGAGATCGGCGAATTCCTGCCCGCCTCGATCGCGGTCGTGGCGGCGAGTCTGTGGGGTCTGGCGGTGGTGGCCGCGATGATCGAAGCGGCGAGTGCAGTCGCCGGCAAACTCTCGCCCGCGTCTCCCGCGCGCGTGGATGACGGAGCGGGCCCGAGGTCGCAGCTCCCCTGGGCGATCGGCGGCGCGGCGTTGATGGCGATCGCCGCGGCCGCGCTGTGCACCCTGCTTCCCGACCGCGCGAACTTCACGGGCGATCTGCTGCTGCGCAAGGGCCTGATCGCCTCGGCCGTCGATCCCCGCACCATCGTCTCGCAGGCGATGCCGGCGGATCGGGCGCTGTTCATCGATCTGCCGCGCCTGCTGGTTGCCCGCGCCGGGCTCGATCCCTATCTCGCGGCTCGACTGCTGGGCGCGCTCGAAGCCGCGGCGCTGGGTGTGATCGGCTGGGCGTTCGCGCGGTCGCTGAAGCTCGGATCGGGAGCGACGCTGGCGGTGGCGGCGATCGCCACGTTTCAGCCGCTGCTCGCGCTGTGCACCGGCTACGCCAAGCCGCTCGGCGCCGAAGCGCTGCTCGCGGCGGCGGTGCTGGCGCTCGCGTTGAGCGTGGCGCGCGGCGGCCGCGGCCTGTTGCCGCTCGCGCTTGCGACCTGCGCGGCGCTGTCGCTCCACCGTTCGGGGCTCGCGCTCCTGCCGGTGTGGATGCTGGCCTGCGCCCGGGAGTGGAGATCCGCGGGAACCCGCGGCCAGGCTCCGGGCGTCGCGTTCTGGCTCGCGCTCGCGCTTCCACCGATCACGCTCGCATTCACGCTTCCCGACATGCTCGCGGCGTTTCGCACCGTCGACACGCAGCATCTCGGCGCGGCGACCGGCGGCGGGCTCGCCGGGCTCGCTCGTCTCGCATCCTGGCTCGATCGGTTGAATGTCTTGCTGGTGGTGGCACCGCTCGCCCCGCTGGCTCTGGCGCTGGCGCCTTCGCTGCCCGACGATCGCGATCGCCGCGGCGAATGGTGGATGCTGAGCGCGGCGTTGGTACCGCAGCTCGCGCTGCTGCTGCTCGTCCACCCGCGCCAGGGCTGGTTCCGCGACTGGGACGTGTTCGCGGCCGCCGGCGCCGTTGCCACCTTCGCGACCGCATGGCTTGCCGGCGAGGCGCTGCGCGCCCCGCGGCGTGCGGCGCTCGCAACCGCTCTGGCGACCACCGCGATCGCCACCACTGTCGGCTGGCTCGCGCTCTGGAATCACCCCAGGCTCGCCGGCGCGCGCATCGAGTCGTGGCTCGCCGGCCCGCCCGAGCCCGAGCCGGTGGGTGCCGCGAGCGCGTGGAGCTTCCTCGCGCAACATCGGGCAAAGGCGGCGGACTGGGCCGGGGCCGAGGACGCCTACGCGCGCGCCGCGACGCTGGCGCCCAATCCACGCACCATCGTCGAGTGGGGCATGGCCGAGGCGCTGCGTGGCGATCAGGCGCGCGCCGTCGAGCTCTACTCGCGCGCCGCGGCGCTCGACTCCAACCTCACCAACGCCTGGCTGGGGCTGGCGGCCTCGGCCTCGTGGCTCGATCGCGTGGACGACGTGCGGCGCGCGCGGCGCGAGCTGCAGCGCCTCGCTCCCGGACATCCGCGACTCGCCGACATCGAGTCGTATCTCTCCCGCGCCGAGCAGGCGGACCCATCGCCGGCCGGGCCGCCGCGCGCCGCCACCTCGAGCCACGCGATCCGCCCGCGCCCCGCGCACCGGGTGGTGGCGCGGGCTCAGATGGATTCGAGCGGGGCGAACGAACTTGAATACCGGCCGGCGGTCGCGACCTCGGGCCACGGCGGGACGAATCAGCCCGAGGGTGTGAATCCTCCCCGCTGAGTGAGAGTCGCGGGCGGAAGGCGCCTAGCGGATCGACCGAAAGACCAGCACTCCGTTGTGTCCGCCGAACGCGAACGAATTGGACATCGCCACCTCGAGCCGGGCCTCGCGCGCTTCCAGCGGCACGTAGTCGAGATCGCACTCGGGATCGGGCTCGTTCAGGTTGATGGTCGGGTGCACCACGCCGTGCTGGAGCGTCAGCACCGTGGCCACCGCCTCGATCGCGCCAGCCGCGCCCAGCGAATGACCGGTCATGGACTTGGTGGCCGGCACCATCAGCCGTCGGGCATGCTCGCCGAACACCTGCTTCAACGCCTGCGTTTCGGCGACGTCGTTGAGCGGCGTCGAGGTGCCGTGAGCGTTCACGAGCTGCACGTCGGCGGGCGACACCTTCGCGTCGGCGAGCGCCGCGCGCATCGCCCTCACCGCGCCCTTGCCGTCGGGATCGGGCGCGGTGGTGTGGTAGCCGTCGCCGCTCAGACCGTAGCCCGCCAGCTCGGCGAGCGGCTCGATGCCCCGCGCCCGCGCGTGCTCCTCGCTCTCGAGCACCAGCACCCCCGCGCCCTCGGCGATGACGAAACCGTCCCGATCCCGACTGAACGGGCGTGAGGCGCCCTGCGGATCGTCGTTCCGGGTCGAGAGCGCGCGCAGCTGGCAGTAGCCGTCCACCGCGAACGGCGAGATCGTGCACTCGGCGGCACCCGCCAGCGCCACGTCGCAGCGCCCCTGCCGGATGAGATCGAGCGCGGTGCCGAGCGCGTGCGCGCCGCTCGCGCACGCGGTGCTGAGGCACAAGTTGGGTCCGCGGCACCCGGTCTCGATGGCGATCGCGCCGGCCGCCATGTCGGGAATGATCATCGGCACGGTTTGAGGCGCGAACCGGCCGGGGCCGCGATTCAGGAACACCTCGTGCTCGCGCTCGAGGGTGTCGAAACCGCCGATTCCCGAACCCACCACCACCGCGGTCTCCTCGCGCGATTCGCCCTCGGGCAGCCGAGCCGAGGCCACCGCCTCCTGGGCGGCCACCAGTGCGAGGTGAGTGAAGCGCGCGGTGCGCTTCAGGGTCCTCGATGAGATGCCGCCGTTGGGTGATAGGCCCATGACCTCGCCCGCGATCCGCGAGCGCAACCCCGAGGCGTCGAAGGCCCGGATCGGGCCGATGCCCGAGCGGCCATGGATCAGAGCGTCCCAGAACCGGGGCACACCGATCCCGTTGGGAGCGCAGACGCCGAGGCCGGTGATCACGACGCGGCGGCTCATGGAATGAGTCTCGAGGTCGAAGCCATTCAGTGGACTCCGGGGAAGCGGGATTCCGCGGGGATTTCATCCGCGCCGCGGAACCGTCAAGGGAGGGGAACCGGGGGATTCAAGCACGGCGAGCCCCGCTGCTCCAAGTCGGCTCGCCGCCCCGTCTCGGCCCGCCGGCGGGACACCGCGCTGAGTCCTAGCCCTGCAACGCCTTACGAATAGCCGTCACCGCGTAGGTCGCCCCCGCCGAAGCGGCCGCCACGGTCGGAACCGGCGGCCGCGTGACATCTCCCGCGGCCCAGACCGCTGCCTGCGAGGTGGCGCCATTTCCATCCACGCACAGGTATCCGTCGGCGTCACAGGCCACGGCGTTACGGCACCACTCGGTGTTGGGGAGCTGCCCGATCTTGACGAACACCGCCTCGGCGGGAAGCACGCGTTCGCCGCTCGCGCCCGCGACCCGCACACCCTCGACCGCGGCGGTGCCCAGGATCGCGGTCACCCGCCCGCCTTCCAGACGCTCGATCCGCGGCTCGGCCGCGACCCGTTGCCGGAATCGTGGCCGTGCCCGCGGCACACCGCGCGAGATCAGCGTGACCGCGCAGCCGGTCGCGGCCAGAATCAGCGCATTCTCGAAGGCGGCGTCGCCGCCCCCGACCACCACGACGCGCCTCCCGGTCACGCGCTCGCGATCACGCGTCCCCGAGGTCGAGACGCCCCGGCCGGCGAGTTCGCGCTCTCCCGGAACGCCGAGCGTCCGATTTCGCAGACCGGTCGCGATCAACGCGGCGCGCGCCACGACTCCGCCGCCGCTCGCCTGCGCCACCCGAACACCCTCGCCGGCACTCTCGAGCGCGCTCGCTTCGCAGCCGCCGCGCCACTCGATGCCGCCTTCCTCGAGCTGGCGCGCGAGCAGTACCGCGAGGCCTGCCCCGGCGCCACTGTAGCCGGGGACGCCGGTGAGAGCGCCGTACACTCGGTGCAGCTGGCCGCCCGGCGAGGCACTCGCCTCGATCAGCGTCACCGAGAGTCCCTGCCACCGGGCGAGCAGCGCGGCCATCACCCCGGCCGGGCCGGCCCCCACCACCACCAGATCGGGCCTCACCAGCCGGCGGCTGCGAGCTGCGCCACTTCCCAGAAGGTGCGCGGGACGAGCCTCGGCAGCCCATGGCGCGCCGACAGCTTCTCGAGGCAGGCGATCCGCTCCCGACCGAAGTCGGCGGAGGCGTTGCCCGATTCGCGCAGGCGCACCTCGACCGTGACTCCCGGGACCCGCCTGGGAACGGCTTGCTTCGCCGCGCGCAGCACGAAGTCCCAGTCTTCCGAGAACTCGAATGATTCGTCGAATCCGTCCAGCGCCTGGAACAACGAACGCCGAACCGCCCAGGCGCTCGGCGGCAGGTAATCGTTGGTGCGCATCATCTCGGGATCCCAATCGCGCGCGATCTCGAGGCGTGCCCGCTCGACCCGGTCGCCGTTCTCTTGCACCGTCTCGCGGATCACCGCGCAATCGCGCCAGGCAAACATCACCGCGGGATCCTCGAACGCCGCCGCCAATCCGAGCAGGTGATCGGGCTGCCAGCGGTCGTCGTCGTCGAGAAACGCGAGGATCTCGCCACGCGCGCGCGCGGCGGCGTGGTTGCGCGCTGCGGCCGCACGTCGCGCCCCCACCGGCAAAAGTGTCACGTCGAGGCGGCTCACGTCGGGCAGCCATGCGAGCGGCGGATCGCCGTCGTCGCCCACCCGCACCTCGAGCGGGCGCAGGGTCTGCGCTTCGACGCTGTGGAACGCGTCGAGAAAGAGCGCGGGACGATTCCGCGTCACCATCACCACCGTGATCCCCGGATGTGCCGGACCGTGCTTCGACTCCTGACCCGCGCGGCCGGGCTCGCTCACGGTTCGCGCGACTCCATTCGCAGCGCCGCCGCCCACTCGGGGCCGGCCAGCGCACCGCGGGCGACGCGTGTCTCCATACGCCCGAGCTTCCTCACTCCGCGCATCTCCATGCACAGATGCCGTGCTTCGAGCGCCACCGCCACGCCGCGCGGATCGAGCAGCCGCTCGAGATGGTCGGCGATCTGCTGCCCCAGGCGCTCCTGCACCTGCGGCCGGCGCGAATAGAACTCGAGCAGTCGCGGAATCCCGCTCACGCCGATCAGTTTTTGGTTCGGCAGATAGGCGATCAGCGCGCGGCCGAAGAACGGCGCGAAATGATGGACGCAGATCGAGTGGAACGGAATCTCGCGCACCACGACGAGCTGGCCCTCCCCCGAAAGCGGAAAGGTCACCAGCTCGGGCGCGAGCCGGGGATCGAGTCCGCCGAACGCCTCGAAGTAGAAATCGGCGACGCGCTGCGGCGAACCCCTGAGCTCGGGATCGCGCCGGGGGTCGAGACCAAGCGCGCGAATCAGCTCGGCGATCGCCTGCTCGGCAGCCTTCCGGTCGCGGCGAATCTTCCCCGACATGCGAGCCTCCGCGCCCCAGCGGCGCGTCCGAAATGAAACGAGGGGCCGGCGGAGGCCGGCCCCTGTCGCAGATGGAGCGGAAGAGGGGATTCGAACCCCCGACATCCACCTTGGCAAGGTGGCGCTCTACCGGGCTGAGCTACTTCCGCAAAATTGAGCGCGGGGGACTATAGCCAGCGGCCGCGCGGAGCGTCAACCGCACTCCCGGGTTCTGTGCACGCGGCGGGCCGGCGTCGTATAACTCCCTCGCTCATGACCCTGCTCGTTCAAAAATTCGGCGGCACGTCGGTCGACGGCCCCGAGCGCATCCGCGCGGTGGCGAAGCGCGTGGCCGCGGCGCGGGCGGCCGGCAATCGCACCGTGGTGGTGGTATCGGCGATGGGACAGGCCACCGACGAGCTGCTGGCGCTCGCGCACCAGGTGTCGGCGAATCCCAGCCGCCGCGAGCTCGACATGCTGCTCACGACCGGCGAGCGCGTCTCGATGGCGCTGCTAGCGATGGCGCTGCAGGACCTCGGCGTGGAGGCGATCTCGTTCACCGGCTCGCAGAGCGGGCTCCTGACCGACGGCGCGCACGGCGCTGCGCGCATCACCGGCGTGCGGCCCGATCGGATCCGCAGCGAGCTCAACGCCGGCCGGGTGGTGATCGTCGCCGGCTTCCAGGGCGTGAACCCCGACACCCGCGAGATCACCACGCTCGGCCGCGGCGGCTCCGACACCACCGCGGTGGCGCTGGCCGCGGCGCTCGGCGATGACGAATCGCAGAACCCGGGCCGCTGCGAGATCTACACCGACGTCGCCGGCATCTTCACCGCCGATCCGCGCGTGGTGCCCGCGGCGCGACTGATTCCCCGACTCTCCTATCGCGCGTGCTCGACGCTCGCTCATCTCGGCGGGCGGGTGCTGCACGCGCGCTGTGTGGACCTGGCGGCGCGCCATCGCGTGCCGCTCACGGTGCGCTCGTCGTTCGACGAGTCGCCGGGCACCGAGATCATGGAGGACGAAATGGAAGGACCGCGCGTGGACGCGGTGACGCATCGCGGCGATCTGACGCTGGCGATCGCCGAAGGAAACGCAGGCGGCAAGGGCGAAGGCCGCGGCATCGTCGAGGCGGTGGCCGATGCGCTGCCCGAGCTGGAGCTATTGGCGCACGAGCAGGCCAGCGACACCCATGGCGTGATCGTGTGGCTGGGAAGCCGCGCCGACGCGGAATCGTTGCAGCACAGGTTTCGCGAGCTGCGCGGGCCGGGCGGAGAATGGAAACTGACGCTCCAGAACGATGTGGCGTTCGTGTCGGTGGTCGGGCTGGGGCTGGGGCCGCGCGACGCGGCGCGCGCCGAACAGGCGCTGGAGAAAGCCGGCGTGCCGCTGCTGGCGCTGCGCACCTCGCCGACCGCGCTGGTGTTCCGCGTCGCCAACGACCGCGTCGCCGACGCGACCCGCGCGCTGCACGCGATGTTCCTGGAGAGTTAGTCCTCGCGCCGGCGGCGCGCGCTCCGGCGCCGGCCCCCGACCACGCTCGACAGGGTGGTGAAGCCGAACACCAGGCCGATCAGCGGGGCCACGCGCCGGACGGTGCGGATCAGCTTCACGCCGCGATCTACGAACTCGAGCGGCTGTTCCCAGGGCTGAAAGATGGCGGCGATCTCGTTGCGCTGGGCCTCGGCGCGGCGCTGGAGCTCGGCCCGACGCTCGAGGATCTGCGCGCGCTTCTGACTCACGAGCGGCCTCGCAGCCGGTCGCGATCCTTGCGCAGCTCGGCGATCGTCGAGGCGAACAGCGGCGGCCGGCTCTTGAGCCAGGAGCGTAGCCACAGCACGCCGATGCCGGCCGCGAGCAGCAGCGCCAGCGCCGAGCCGCCGATCGCCGCGAGCTGGTGCTTCTGGCCCAGCAGCAACACCACGAACACGACGGCCAGCAGCAGGCCGGCCTGCAGGCAGATCAGCACCCCGAACGCCATGAGCGCGATGCGCACCCAGTGAAGGCGCGCCTCGTGCATGTCGGTCGAGATCAGCGCGAGCCGGGTCTCGACCACCTCGACCACAGTAATCGTCAGACGGCGGAGCGAGCCGAGCAGGCCTCCGGAACTCGGGCGCGGCGATTCGTCTTCCATCGCGCCGCTCAGCGACGCGCGATCAGAAGACCGACCACCAGCCCCGCGGCCGCGCCGATGCCGATCGCGGTCCAGGGATGTTCGTGCACGTACTCGTCGGTGGCGTTGGCGGCGTCTTTGGCGCGGCCGATCACGTCGTCCTGCGCGCCCTTCAAGCGCTCACGCGCCGTGCGCAGTCGCTCTTCGGTGCGCGCGCGCACTGCGCTGATCTTCTCGCCGGCGGCGCCGGCGGTAGCCTTCAACAATTCTTCGGCGTCGTCGATCACGGCTTTGAGATCGTCGACCAGCTGATCGCGGGCCTGCGAAGTGGCTTGAGTCATGGGAGGGCTCCTGGGTGAATGGAATCGTGGC